>NZ_JBICZB010000086.1:0-29324 GCF_043201815.1 Kitasatospora sp. NPDC048296 | reverse complement strand
GGAACGGACGCTTCCTTCGGACCGCCTTCCAGCGGGCCCTCCGGGCGCTTCGTTCTTTCGTGTTTCCAGCTTATCAGATGTTTTCCGCTCCGTTTCCGGGGCTTCGTTCATCCAACTCGCCGGTGTCTTCCGGGTTTTGACGCCCCGTCCGACGTTTCAAACTCTAGCCGACCCTCGCTCCGAAAAGCGAATCCGGCCGCAACCCGATAAAACGCACACACCGATTCAACACCTGACCGCAACGCGACAACGCGAAACGGCCGGCGAGGACCGGGAAGTGATGGTTCAGAGGATTGGCCGCCCCGGGACCGTCCGCGCAGTTGCGTGTCCGGTGCTCCCAGTCGAGCGACTGGGAGACAGTACCCCTACTCAGCGCCCGAGACAAATGCCCAGCCCGGACCACGGTGCTGCGGCGCCCTCCCCTCTCCTGCCGCTATCGAATGCCGCCGGCCACCGCCAGCCGTGCGGCCTCCGCCAGACCGTCCCGCCATGGTTCACCGTGGCCCGGCAGGACCGTGTCGATCTCGTATTCGGCAACCTTCTCCAGGGAGGCCAGCGCCGCCTTGCTGTCCTGGGTGAAGGCCTGGCAGATGACGCAGGGCCCGACGCGGTCGGCGACCGCGTCGTTGGTGACCAGGGCGTCGCCGGTGAAGGCGAGGGAGGCCTCCGGGAGGAGGTAACTGGTGCTGCCGTGCGTGTGCCCTGGGGTGTGCACCGCCAGGGGCAGGCCGGGGACGTCGAGTCGGGTGTCGTCCGCGAAGGTGCGGAGCTCCCGGACCGCCGGTGTGCGGAGCGCGCCGCCCCGAGCCAGATGCAGTGGTGCCCGCAGGCCGCTCGGGCGGCGGACCGCGTAGCCGAGGAGGGAGCGCTCGGGGCGCCAGACCTGGTTGAGACGCCGTGGTTCGGTCAGGATCGGCGCGTCGGACTCGTGCACCCAGACGTCGGCCCCGGATTCCACGCGGACCCGCTCGGCGAGGCCCACGTGGTCCGGGTGGCCGTGAGTGATCAGGACCGCCGCGATGTCGGTGACGGGTCTGCCGAGACCACGTAGTGCCCTGAGCAGGCCGTCCCAGTGCGCGGGCAGTCCGGCGTCGATCAGCACCAGGGCCGGGCCGGTGTCGACGAGGTAGAAGTTGACCAGGTCGTCGCCCAGCCGGTGCACGGTGGGCATCGGGGAATCGGCCGGGGAATCGGTCGGGGACTCGGTCGAGGAATCGGTCGGGAACTCGGTCGAGGACTCAAAGGCGCTCATCCGGATCACCGGCCCAGCTGGATGGTGGTGGCGGGCAGGGCCGCGACGCGCTCGGCGCCGAGCAGTCGCGCCGCCGTCCGGGCGCCCGGGGGCGGGCCGTCGAGCAGCGTGACCGCGGCTGCGGCGGCCAGGGCCGCGGTGAAGGCGAATCCCTCTCCCGTACTCAGCTCGGCGACGTGCCGTCGGCCGTCCCCCGCGGTGAGTTCCGCGTAGGCGTAGGAGCGGCCGTCCGTCCCGGTTCCCCCGCGCGGAGCGGCGTACGCGGTCACGTCGGGCGCGCCGCCGGCGTCGCGCGCCGCCTCCAGATCTCCGGTCGGCACGGGAATCACCGTCCGTCCGACGCCGCCGAAGGTGAGCGTCGTGGCGCCGTCGCCGAGCCGGAAGCGGACCAGCTCGCCGGCCCGGTAGACGGTGGCGCCCTCGGCCGCGGCCTCGGCCACCGTGGCGCGGACGCCCTCCGTGTCGTACGCGGTGGTGGCGGCCGACGCGACGACCACGCGCGCCGGGTCCGCCATCCGCTCACGCAGGGTCAGCACCAGCGCCTCCGTGGCGGCCGGTCCGAAGCCGGCCCCGGTGACGAGCGCGACGCCCCGCTCGCGTGCCTCGGCGTCGCGGTCGAGCAGGGCGCGCACGGCGGCCCGCTCGTTGGCGAGGTCGACGTACGCCGTGCCGGCGTCGAGGCAGGCGTTCACCACGGGCGGGGCCAGGCGGGTGAACGGGCCGACCGTGTTGACCAGTACCTTTCCCGCCCGGGCCGTCGCGGCCAGCAAGGCGGGGTCCGCGAGGTCCGCGGCCAGGACGGTCACCGCCGTGCTGTCGAACCGCGCTGCGATCGACGCCAGTCGGCCCGCGTCCCGGCCGACCAGCGTCACCGTCCCACCCTGCTGGACGAGCTGTCCGGCGATCAGGTTGCCTGCGGTGCCGGTGGCGCCGAGAACGACGAAGTCGGATCGCATGATCGTGCTCCTTCCGCCCGAACGGGCTTCCGTCGATGACGGGACAACAATGACACAACATCGATGTCATGTCATCAATGTCGTGTCATTGATATGCTGGCCCCACACCCGCTCAACCGATGGACGAAACGAAGGGCAGCCCGTGACCGCCGACCACAGCCGCACCACCCGGGCTCCGCAGGACGAACTGCGCTACCTGCTCCTGGCCGCCCAACGCGAGGGCAGCCGCCGGCTCGGCGACGCCCTGCGCCACCTGGGCCTCACCCCCGCCCAGGCCGAGGTGCTCGACGTCCTCGCCGCGCACCAGCCGGTCACCCTGGCCGCCCTCGGGCGGCTGCTGGTCTGCGAACAGGGCAGCCCCAGTCGGCTGGTCGACTCCCTGGTCCAGCGCGACCTGGTGAGCCGGATCCCACACGAGCAGGACAAGCGCGCCGTCCTCATCCAGCTCACCGACGCCGGACGCACTCTGGCCGCCCAGCTCGGCGACGCCACCACACGGCTGACCACCGAGATGGCGGCCCGGCTCACGGCCTCGGACGTCGACACCCTGACCGCCCTCCTGCACACCCTCCTCGACGGCACCGACGCCGCCCGGGCCATCCGCAGCCGATACCCGCACTGAGCGGCCCCGGACAGCGGGGCCGAGGTGAACGGGCCGGGGCCGTCCGCCACCCGACCGGGCGCACCGCTACCTGAAGAGGCGGTCGCCGCTGTTGGCCATGCGGTGGGTGGAGCCGTGGCGGTTCACCCAGTCACGGACGAGGTTGACGTGGCGTTCCGCGTGAGTACGAGTTGCGCAAGCACACCTATGCCGAGTTGAGGGCCCGTGGGCTCGGGTCGCAGGCCGCGCAGCATGTGATCAAGAAGGTTCGAGACGCCTACACGACGTTGAAGGCGAACATCCGGGCCGGGAACCTCGGCAAGCCAAGCAGCAAGCGCCGGACCAAGGCCGAGTCCAAGCCGATCGCCTTCCGGCCGGATGCCGCGCAGCCATACGACGATCGGTGCTTGTCCTGGCAGTTGGACGCGCGGACCGTAAGCATCTGGACCACTTCCGGACGGCTCAAGGGCGTGCAGTTCGCCTGTTCGCCGGATGCGCTCAAGATCCTACGCGACCACCGCAAGGGCGAGAGCGACCTGATCCAGCGTGACGGCACCTTCTACCTGATCGCCACCTGCGACGTGCCCGAAAGGCCACTCAACGAGAACCCTGCCGAGTTCCTCGGCGTAGACCTCGGCATCGTCAACATCGCCACCACCAGCGACGGCACCCGCCACGCCGGGCGCGGCCTGAACCGGCACCGCAAGCGACAGCTCGACCTTCGCAAGAAGTTGCAGGCCAAGGGAACCAAGTCCGCGAAGCGGCTGCTCAAGAAACGCGCCCGAAAGGAAGCCCGGTACGCGGCGGACGTCAACCACCGCATCAGTGCTCCGAGTGCGGCCACATCGACCGGAAGAACCGGCCGAACCAATCCGAGTTCGCGTGCCGCGCCTGCGGCGTCATCATGCACGCGGACTACAACGGTGCCCGCAACATCGCCGCTCGCGGCGCTGCCGCGTGGACAGCGGGGCGTCAGTCATGCGTCCCAGAGCCGGCCTGACGGCAGCTCTCAGACGTGGGAGGCCACGCGACAGCCAGCCGCGCTCTACCCACAAGCCCGGCCCTCCAGGGCCGGTCAAGTTGACTTCCGCGCACGTGTTGTAGGTGCTTCGGTGCAGTTGTCGAACCGCCCGATGATGTCGCCGTAGCCCATCGTCCGGCGACCGTTGGGGATACCGGAACTGGACCGATTGAACGCGTTCTGGGCCCGGTTGCGGGTGCCGATCGTCGTCATGCCCTCCAGGCTCTTCCAGCCCCGGCCGCCGACGTCCGGGGTGTTGCCGCCGTGGTACTCGTAGAGGCCTGGACATGCTCACATCGCCAACTGTGCGCTGCCCAACAGTAATTGGTCGATAAGCGGGGTCGGCTGTCCGCAATGCGCCCACACCTGGCGGATGGTGCAGGTGCGGTGAATGTCCGTCAGGTGCGTTTGAAGAACTCCACCTCGGCCAGGGCGATGGCACGGCCGGGGCCGGTTCCGGCGGCCTCGCGGACGGTGAGCTTCACCTGGACGACGTCGCTGATCCCGGTCGCCACGGTCTGCGGGCCCGGCTGGTCGTTGAGCGTGATCTGTTGCCGGTGCACCTCCCCGTCCGAGGCCGTGACCTCCAGGGCCAGGACGACGGGACGGGCCTGCTGCTGGTAGCGCTGCGGGTCCGCGGAGTCGCCGGTGTGGACGATCAGGTCCACCAGCCGGAACGGGGTGCGGAAGCCGAAGGTGATGGAGTCCCCGATCGCGGGTGCTCCCCAGTAGGTGTTGGTGAGGCCGTCGTCGGCCGCGGTCGCGGGATGGCCCTCGACCGCGGCGCTCGCCGAGGCCTGGGCCGGGGTGATCGGCGCGGTGCTGCGGAGCTTGTCCAGCACGTCCTGGAAGACGTCCTTGCCCATCGGGTAGAGCAGGATCCCGCCGACCACCACCGCGACCAGCACGAGCAGCGCGATGGTGCGGCGCAGCGCGTTGCCCGAACCTCCCATCCGCACCCGGCGCCGGAACGGCCAGCGGGTACGCCACCACGGCAGCTTCGGCGGAGCCGCGGTGTCGGTCAGCGGTGCCGCGCAACGGCGGCAGAAGCGCCGATCGGGCAGGTTGGGCGTGCCGCACCGGGGGCAGGGCGGGCCGTCCTGGGCCTCGTCGGCCGCGGACGCCCGGACGACCGGGCGTGGTGCGACGGGCTTGGCGGGCTGCACGGCCACCGGATCGGCCTGCGGTTCGGGGGCCGGAGCCGCTTCGGGATCCGGCGTCGGAGCCGGTTCCCGGGCAGAGATCGGGGCCGGGGTCGGTTCGGGCGCCGGAGCCGGAGCTGGAGCCGGCCGCACGCGGATGGAGGTCGAGCTCGGAGGCTCGGCCTCCGCCGGGACCGCCGGCTCCTCGTCGGGCGGGGTCGGCGTTTCGACGGTCGGGGCGGGCGGCTGCTCCCTCCTGGCACGCGTCACCCGTCGCGACACCGCGCGCCAGGTGGACTCGGTGCGCGCAGTCTCGGGAGCAGCGGGCTCGGCAGGCGCAGCGGGCACAGCGGGCTCGGCAGGCGCAGCCGGTGCAGCGGGCGCAGGCGTAACACGCTCAGCGGGTGCAGGCGAGGGCGAGGGCGCCGCCGCGGGTCCGGCAGCCGGAGCCGCCGTGGCGGCGGCGCCGCGCGACCACCCCAGGTACGCACCGCAGTTGCCGCAGAAGTCGTCCCCCTCCCCGTTGGCCGTTCCGCAGTCGGGGCACACCGGCATCCGTCAGTCCTCCACTCGCCCGGGTGGGCCGGGCAGGATCTCCACCCGGCAGGTCAGGTGGACCGGGCAACCCGCCCTGACGACGGACAACACCTGGTCCTCGTCCAGCCCCGGACCGTCCAGGGGCCAGACCCGGATCAGCACCTCACCGCTCAGCGCGGGGAGCGGCGGGGCGGCGCCGGGGACGGTCGACCAGGAGACGCCGCCGCCGTCCGTGATCTCGGCACCGGCGCCGAGCACCAGGCGCAGCCGCTCGGTGAGGCCGCGCCGGGTGCCGCGCCACCGGTGCAGTTCCACCGCGCGTTCGACCACCGCGCGGCGCACCTCCTCCGGCCAGGCCGGGTCGACGTCCACCGCGACCCAGGACGCCAGCCAGTCGAGGAAGTCGGCCGGCGCGAGGCGGGGCTGGAAGTAGGCGGGCAGGTTGTCCAGAGTGGCGAAGACCGGGGCGAGGACGGTGTCCAGGCCGGCCGTGAACCGCTGGGCGAAGTCGTCGTCGGCGAAGAGCGCGGGGAGCAGCTCGCCGATCGGGTGCGGACTGGACAGTCCCGGGACAGCGGCCCTACTCATGCGCCCCACCTCACGATGACGAACTCGCGCCGACCACTCATGACTGCCCGTCCTCGGCCGCCGCCGTGACCACGACCTGGTGCTGGTGCGAGAAGACCAGGGCGTCCGGCGGCACTTCGACCCGCTCGGCGGGCGCGCCCCGGCGCCCGGTGATCGGGTCCGCCGGGAACAGCCGCAGCTCCTCGACCCCCGCGACGGCGGCCACCCGCTGGAGCACGGCGAACACCTCCCCGTACTGCACCGCCCGGCCGAACGGCCAGCCCTTGCCGTCGGCGGCGCCGCGCAGCGGGTTGAGGTACCGGTACAGCGCGGCGAGCACCGCCTCGCGCACCCGGTCGGGGTCCGCGGCGCGGGTGGTGAGCCGGGCGACCACCGTCACGCCCTGGTAGGCGGGGGGCTGCACGAGGATCCGGGTGCCGATCAGCCGCCGCTCGTCGAGGGCGGTCGCGACGGCGGCCAACACCTGTTCGTCGGGGATGAGTTGCTCGAACCGCAGCCGGTCGCCGTCGTCCGCGACCGCGTCGGGGACCACCAGCACCCGTACCGCCCCCGCATCGCCGCCGCTGGCGGGCACGCAGCTGATCCGGGCGGCGGACGGCGCGGCCTGCCGGGCGATCAGCTCGAAGTCCCCGGCGGTGACGGCGCGTTCCTGCAACCGCAGCTGGTGCGGGGCGCGCAGCTTGGCGTTCTCCACGGTCTCGCCGTCGACCCCGCCCCTGGCCGCCTCGCGGTTGTCCACCCGGGCGATGTACGGGACGGAGCTGCGCAGCACCGTGATGGTGCTGCGGGCGACGTTGCCGGCGATCCCGCCGCCGGTGCGGTAGTGCGGGACGCGCAGCCGCGCGCCCTTGGGCGGCACGGCGCCGAAGGCGCGCAGGCTGCCGTCGGGTTCCCGTACCGCGGGCGGGAAGAGGAACTCGCCGGTGGTCGCGTCGAGCACCACGTGCCGGTCGGTGGGCGAGGAGTCGCCGAAGTGCTCGACGACCGTCCACCGTTCCCACCCCTCGCCGGCCGCGACCTCCACCGCCGGCGGATCGCCGTCCAGCAGCACCGGCGGGCGGGCGAGCCGGAAGCGTTGGCCCGCGATGCCCTCGGAGGAGCCGAGCGGCGCGTCGGTGACGGTCTGCGCGTGGACGACGGTCGCGGTGCCGCCGACCGTGAACACCTCGGCACGGCGGATGGTGGGGGACTCGGAGTAGAACGGCTGGCCGGGCTGCGGCTCGGTGACCCGGCAGCGCAGCCAGCCGGCCCGTCGGCCGGCGACCACCGACGCGGTGTGTCCGGCGGGCACGAACACCACCACCTCGCCGGGCCGGTTGAGGCCGCCGGTGGTGTCGCTGCCGGTCTCGCAGCCGATCCAGCGCGCGCCGTCCCACACCTCCCAGGCCAGCGGCGGCTGGCGTGGGTCGACGCCGACGCCCTCCACCCGGCTGTCCAGCCGGACGACCAGGATGCAGCGCGGCACCACGGCCGGCAGGGCGAAGAGCATGGCGTCGCCGGCCACCGGGCGTGGCTGGAAGCACGGCACGTCCGCGCCGTCGGCCAGCCGGGCCGTGCGGTCGGACTGCTCGCCGGAGGCGGAAACGGTGACCAGCCGGTCCAGCGAGCTGGGCACGATCGGCAGGTCGTCGGCGGTGGAGAAGACCACCGCGTCGTCGGTCTCGGTCCGCAGGGTGGAGACCTCGGTTCCCGCCCGCAGCAGTACGGTCTCGGGCTGCGGGGCCGAGAGCCAGAAGTCGACCTCGGCCCGGGCCGCGGCGGGCGGGAAGAGCCGGACGCCCAGGAGGTCGAGGAAGGCGGAGTAGTTCTTCTCCGGTACCCGGTTCAGCCGGTAGAGCAGCTGGTCCACCAGGTAGGCGAAGGTCTCGATGAGGGTGACGCCCGGGTCGGAGACGTTGTGGTCGGTCCACTCCGGCGCGCGCTGCTGGACGTACCGCTTGGCCTCGTCGACGAGTTGCTGGAAGCGCCGGTCGTCCAGGTTCGGGGAGGGCAGTGCCATCAGTTCGCGCCTCCGTCCGCGGCGGCCGGGGACTCCGGGATGGTGTAGAAGGGGAAGACCAGGTTGCGGCGGTCGTTGGTGGCGCGCACCGTGTAGTGGACGTCGATGTAGAGCGTGCCCTCGTCGACGCTGTCGTAGGCGATCACCACGTCGTCGACCTCGATCCGCGGTTCCCAGCGTTCCAGCGAGATGCGCACCTCGCGCGCGATCCGCCCGGCGGTGGTGCTGTCGCCGGGGGCGAAGACGTACTCGTGGATGCCGCAGCCGAACTCCGGGCGCATCGGCCGCTCGCCGGGGGCGGTGCCGAGGATCAGCCGGATGGCCTCGGCGAGTTCCCTGTCCCGGTCCACCATGCCGATGCCGCCGGTGGCGTTCACCCGCAACGGGAAGGCCCAGCCACGGCCGATGAAGCTACTACCACTCATGCCCCGCCTCCGATCAGCACGTTGAAGGCGCCGCTCTCGATCCTCGCGCCGCAGGCCGTCTTGTCCCCCATGCGGGCCGCGGGCAGCCCGCCGATCAGGACCACTCCCCCGGTCATCGCGCCGGGGTCGGGCAGGACGACGTTGGCCGGGCCCATCTCCACGTGCGGGACGCAGGCGTGCAGGCTGCCGACCACCGCGGCGGGCCTGCCGCCGATCAGCACGGTCGCCACCCTGAGGGCGCCCGGCGGCGGGGTGGTGAGGGCGCCGCCGTGATCGGTGATGTCGCCGGTCCGGGCTGCGGGGGGCATGTGCGGTCTCCATTCCGATGGTGCCCTCGGGTCGTGGGCACTCCTCTACTGCCAGCGTGCTTGTCTGACGTCTTGTCCGACGTTCCGTCAATTGATCCGGACGAAGGCCCCCTTGAGCACCGCCTCGGCTCCGCCGTCCACGGTGACCGCCGTCGTGCCCCGGACGGTCACCGATCCGCCGCGCACGTTCACCTCACCGGTGCCCGCGTCAAGGGTGATGCCGGTGGAGGACAGCCGCACCGTGCTCCCCGCCGCGCCGACCGCGCCGTGGACGGTGAGCACGATCTCCCCGCGTTGTTGGTCCAGGCTGACCTCCAACTTCCCGTCCCCGCTGGCCAGGCGGACGCCGGACTTCCCGCCCGGCACGTCCAGCAGCTCCAGGCGGTGGCCCGAACGGGACACCACGGAGCGGCGGTTGACCTTGCCGGCGGCCGCGTCGACCAGCGGAACGTCGTGCGGCGAGGGCCGGTCCACGCCGTTGTAGAGCCCGCCCAGCACGTAGGGACTGTCCAGGTCTCCCTGCTCGAACCCGACCAGCACCTCGTCGTTGACCTCGGGGCTGACCACGCCGCCGCCCCCATGGCCGCCCCACTGCACGGTGCGCACCCAGTCGGAGACGTAACTGTCGTCCAGCCAGGGGAACTTCAGCTTCACCCAGCCGCGCTGCCCCTCGCCCGGCTCGCGCACGTCGGTGACCACGGCGACGGCCAGACCCGGCATCCGGGGCCCGCGCGGCGGCGCGTTGCCGCCGGTGACCAGCCCGGCCAGGGAGCGGTCGGGTGCCGCACTGACCACCACGGTGGTCCGGTAGCCGCGGAACGGTTCGAGGAGGTGGCGCACCCCGGTGGCGGTGTAGCGGCCGGAGAAGGCGGCGCCGACGTTCCCGAGGGCGACCGCGGTGCCCGCCCGCAGCCGCGGGTTGCCCTCGACGACCGCCTCCAGCTCCCCGAAGCCGGCGGCCACCGAGGCGGCCAGCGACCGGGCCGCGGCGGTTGTCTCCGCCTGGGTGCGGTACGGGGTGTCGGCGACGGTCAGCCGGGCCGGGCCTGGGAAGGCGGAGGTCACCTCCGAGGGGCTCATCCCCGGCTGTACGGTCTGCGAGGTCACCGCCGGTTCGGTGGCGACCAGGGCGCTCTTGGTGGTGACGTTCCAGCCGCGCGCCTCGACCGTGTCCGCGCCGGCCACCCCGGTCAGCACACCGCGCAGCTCCAGCAGGTTGCGGCCGTACTCCAGCACCATCGGGCTCTGCGGCGCGGGGGTGGAGGGGGCCGGTGCGCCGGACGCGGGCTCGGGCCGGACGAACTCCAGCTGCCCGTCGTCGTCCACCCGTACCTGCGCGCCGCTCTCCTGCGCCAGGAACTGGAGGAAGTCCCAGTCCGGGACGTTCGCCTGGGAGAGCTGCTGGTGGACGACCGGGAAGGAGTCGACCCGGCCGCAGGCCAGGCCCGCGCCCGCGGCGACCTCGCGGACGATGTCGGCGGTCGTCATGTTCCGGAAGGCCTTCACCCGGCGCCCGCGCATCAGCCGGTGGGTGGGCGCCGAGGCCCGCACCACGGTGTACGAGCCCGTGGTGTCGACCTCCAGCTCCAGCGCGGTCACCTCGCCGGTGAACAGCCGCACCTGGGTGTGCCCCTGCACGGTGACCACCGACACCTTCAGCTTGGTACCGATGGTGATCCCGGTCATGGCGAGAAAGGTGTGGTCCGCGTCCCGGAAGCTCAGCACCGCGGTGTCGGGCAGGCCGACGCTCTCCTCGATGTCGCAGGAGACCAGTTGGGCCGCCCAGACCGGCGGCAGCGGGCCGGGCGCCTCGACGACGGGATCCGCGGCGAACGGCCGGCCGCCCCGGGCCTCGGGAGTGGTCATCGCCGCCCGCCCCGGGTGAGTTCGTCGATCCCCGGCACGATCAGCTCGGCGCCGGGGACCAGGGCCAGCGGGTCGTCGATGTCGTTGGCCTCCGCGATGGTGCGCCAGGCCGTCGCGTCCCCGTACGCCCGCCAGGCGAGCAGCGGCAGGCTGTCGCCCGCGATCACCCGGTGGGTGCTGCGGGCCTCCGGCGAGCCGGAGGTCGGGTTCTGGCCGGCCGGGTCGACGCTGGCCTCGTCGATGGAGAGCGAGCAGACCGCCCGCAGCGGATTGCCGTCCACGTCGAAGAGCGTGTAGGTGACCGAGAGGCCGGTCAGCACCCCGTTGAACGAGGTCGTCTTCAGGGTGCCCCAGTCCAGCCGGATCCACGGACTGGCCGGGGTCTTGCGCGCCAGGCTGGTCGGGGTGGGCACGCACGCCGTCATCAGCTGCTCCACCGCCCGCTCCACCGAGTTGTCGTGGGTCGCGGTCGAGTCCAGGAACACGTCGAGCGAGAGCGAGCGCGGGCCGCTGCCGACGAACTCGGGCAGCGCGGACTGGCCCGCCATCCGGGACGGCGTGCGCCGCCACTCGGTGGACTTGCGCAGCACCAGGGTCGCCGGGTTGAACTGCAGCGGAAGTCGCGCGATCGCACCGCCGGGCTGGGCGCCGACGGTGGACGGGGGCTCCATGATGGTCAGTTGGGCCCGGGTGACGCTCGCGGGGACCGCTGGGGACATCCTCGGTGTTCCTTACGTGGGCGGGCGGCTGGGTGAGGCGGGAGAGGTGCGGGGCCCGGGGGCGGTCAGGACGGGCGCAGGCCCGCGTGGGCGATCTCCAGGGTCTCCACCGCGGCCTGGGAGTTGGCCGGGTCGAAGGACGGGCCCTCCCACCGGACCGGGACGATCCCGAGCACCTGCCAGCCGACGATCCGGCTCAGGTCGGGCCGCAGCGCCACGATCTCGCCGTCCTTCGGCTCGACCTTCCGGACGATCTCGCTCAGCCAGCGCGCGATCTTGGTGGTGTCCGCGGTGACCGCGCGGGTCAGCGTGATGTTCGACCAGGTGATGCGGCCCGGCAGCTGCCAGGAGAAGCCGTTGTTGCCGCCCTCCGCGTACTGCTCGATCTCGACCTGGGCGCCGAGTCCCGAGCAGGTGGTGAACTCGCCCAGGTCGTTGCCGCCGATGGTCAGGCTGAAGAACACACTGCTCGCGAAGATGTTGTCGGTCATCGGTTCCGCTTCCTGCTTCCTTGCTTCCTGCTACCGGTCACGTCGCTGCGGTGGTCTGGCGGCCGCCCTCCGCCGGGCCTGCGCTCAGCGGCGCAGGTCGTACGGCTTCCCGCCGCGCTCCCTGCCCCGGCGCAGTTCGGTGCGCAGCAGGCGCCCGACCGGTTCGACCAGACGCCGGGCCAGCTCGTCGAGGTCGGCCGGCCCACTGCCGCCGGTCTCGGCGGGCGATCCGCCGACGGCCTTCGCGGCGGACGAGGCGCCCGGCGGCGGCGAGGCGGCCCGGGACGGCGAACCGGTCGCCGGGGCGGCCTGCACCGTGCTCGGCCCGCGCGCCGGTACGGCGGTCAGCGGCACCCCGATCAGGCCCGCCTGCTCGGCCACCCGCTGCAACAGCCGTGCCGTGCCGGGCACCGGCGGGGCGGACGGCCCGGGCTGCGCCGACGCGGGCGCGGACGGCCCGGACAGCGCCGGCGCGGGTCGTACGGAAGGGGCGCTCGCGGCGCGCAACACGACGGGCGAGGGTGCCTGGGGCACCTGCGGCCCCGGCCCGACCGGACCGGTGGGCGGCTGCATCGGGGCCGGCTGCGCGGACCGGGAGGCGGCCGGAAGCCGCTGGAGAGACCGGGCCGTCAGGGGTGCGGGCCGGACCACGGGCAGGCGCGCGGCACGCGCCACGGCGGACGGCGCCCCGGAGTCGCCGGACCTCGGACGCCCTGCGGACCTGGGTGCAGGCGAGGGCGCGGACGTGAGCGCGGACGCGGGCATGGACGCGGGCATGGACGCGGTGGCACCTTGCGGGGTCGCGCGGTCCGCGTAGGCGACACCACCCTGCGGCCACCGTGCCTCCGGTGGCACCGGGCCGGCCGCGCTCGGCCCCGACACGGAAACGGGGGCACCGGGCGGCACTGGGCCTCCCTCCGCTGACGGGCGGTCGGCCGCCGTCCGGTCGGCCCGCTGCTCCGACGGACGTCGCGTCCGCGAACGTTGCAGCGCGGCTGCGATCCCGCGCACCGCACCGGTGCCGGACGAACGACCCGACGCCTCAGCGGCGCCCTGAGCGCGGAGCTGCACCGGGCTCCCCTGCGAGGACGGCTGCCCAGCGGCGGTCCGGCCCTCTCCCTCACTCGGGGACTGCCACGTCCGCGAGCGCTGTGGAGCAGCCGCGCCCCCGCTCCGTCGCCCGCCGTCGAGCCCTGCCGTCGGCACGGCGGCGGGCGGTTCGGCGCCCGTACCCGGCGCGAGCGACCGGGTCCAGACGGCCGGCACCACGAGCGGGGCGGGAGCCTGGGTACCGGCGCCGGCACGACTACCGGCGCCGGTGCCTGTCGCGGACGGCGTCGTCGGGGCGGCGAGGACGGACCGCATCGGGCGCTCGCCGATCAACCCGCGCCTGGGGCCGGTACGTTCCGCAGCCCGCTGCACCTGCGGGCCACCGGCCAGCGGCCGCACGGGAACCACCGGTCCGCTCGTACCTCCGAGCGGAGCGCCGCCCTGGCCCGGGGCACTGCCCTGGCCCGGAGATCCGGCAGGACGGGTTCGGTGCTCCGGGACGGTGGACTGCGACGCGCCGCCCGGTCGGCGCTCCGGGCCGGCGCCGGACGACGGCGTGGCGGGGCCACCCGCCAGGCCCGTCCCGGCGCCGGAGGGCACGACGGCGGGCACGGCGGCGGGAACCGCCGCGCGGCCGGGCGCCGGTCCGCTCCCGGCGCGTTCGGTACTCGCGTGCACACCTCGGCCGCCGCCGACCGGGCCGGGGCGGTCTGCCGAACGGCCCTCATCGGCCCGACGCGGTACGGCTGTCGACTCCGCGGGGCCGTCGCCGGGGCGTCCGGAGGCTCGCTGAACGCGCGGCCCTTCACCGGCCGGGGGCGCGGCGACAGGGAGCACGCGCTGCTCCGTCGCGCCCTCGGTACGGCTGCCCGGAGCGGCACTCGCGACCGGGCCCGTGATCCGCCGGACCGGTCCGCGCCCGCCGAGCAGCGGCGCGGTGCCACCCGGCGCTGCCGCCGTCGGCGGCAGCGCGTCGAGCGGCGCCCCCAGGCCCGTACGCGTACGGGCGGGGGCCGCGGCCGGCTCGGGGCGTAGCTGTCCGGCGTGTTCGGGGGCGGGCGACGACAGTGCGGGCGAGGAAGTCCCAGGCCCGGCCGGCGCCCGCTGGACGGGTACGTCGCCGACCGGCCCACCTCCGGAGCGGGACGGGGACGGTGCCGGTGTCGGTGCCGAACGGCCCGCATCGGCGGCCGTACGGCTCGGTAGGCCGGGGGCGGCGTCGTGGCCTTCGCGTCCGGGCTGCCGGGCGCCGTCGGGCCCACTCGCACCGGCGGCCGTACGGGCGCGTCGGCGAGGGGCGGCTTCGCGGCGGCCGGTCCCGGGCCGAGCGGCGTGCCCGGGTTCGCCCGGCTCGGTGCCGACGGGTCCGGCAGCGGCGGGGACGACCGGCATGGTGGGCGCACCCGAGGCGGCGTCAGGCATCCGGGGGCCGGCCGCGGGCAGCGGTGAGGCGCTCGCGGGCAGCGTGGTCAAGGGCGCGCCGAGGACCGGACGGGCCGGCGCGGAGGTGTTCGCCACGGGCGCGCGCTGCACCACCGCGCCGGGCCGACCGGCCCGCGCGGGCGCGGCTGCGTCGCCCGGACCGACCGCCGTCCGTACGGCGGCTTCGGCGCTCTCGGACGGCCGCACGCCCTCGGCCGGTTCGGTCACCGACGCGGTCGACACCGCATCCGTGCTCCGGCCCGACGGAGCGTCGGCCGATTCCGGCCTTCCACCCGGAGCCCGGAGCACCGTCACCGGGCGCGCGGGCAGCAGCTGGGGACGGCGCGCCACGGTCAGGGCCTCGCCTACCGGGCGCGGCCGCACCGGACGGGCCCGGCCCGCCGACGCACTCCGACTCGGGGACGCGGCAGCCGTGGCAGGCCTCGACGTATCGGGCGCCAACGAACCGGGCGCCGACACACCGGGCGCCGACGCAGCCGGCGTCCGTCCATCGGGCATCGGTGCAGCGGGCGCCGACGCACCGCCGTCGACACCGCCCGACCCGACCGGTCGGTCGGCGCGACCAGCGCGCTGCACAGACGGCACCGACCGCACAGGGAGCCGCCGCACGGGAAGCCGCCGTGTTCCGACGGACCGTTGAACCTGTCGCGCCTGCCGCGACCGACCCGATGAGCCCGTCTCGCCGGGCTCCCCCGGTTCCCCTGCCCCGACCGCCCCGACCGTCTCAACCGTCCCGACGGCTTCCGGCAGTACGAGCTCGGCCCCGCCCGTGAAGGTGGACGGGGAACCCGGCACCGCCACCGCCCGCAGAATGCCCGCCGGGGCGGACGGGAGGACGGCATGGCCGAGCGGGCCGCTGAGCGAGGGGTCCTGCCACGCGGCGAGCCGGGACCGGAACTTCAGGCCGTCGCTGACGCCATGCGCCGTCCCGGCCAGGGTCGGGGTCAGCGGGCGTACCGCGCGCCATCCCCCGTCCCCCGCCGCCGGGCGCCGGGCGGCCTCGCTCGTCCCGGTGTCCCCGACGGCCCCGGCACCACCGGAAGCCTGGACGGAGGCGACGCCGGAAGCCTCGCCGGGAGCACCGCCCGCGGCCTCGCCGGCCCTCCGGCGGGCGATCCAGTCCCGAAGCCCCACCCCCCTCACCCGCCTTCGCTGATACGGGTGTTGAGCCGCGCGATCTCGCGCACCCACTGCCCGCGTTCACGGTGGGTCAGGTCGAGGATGTCCTCCCGCTGCCAGTGGAAGTGGTAGGCGATGTACGCGATCTCCTCGTACAGCCGAGCAGGCGCGTACGTCACGATTCCCCCAGGCGCCCACCGGCGAGGTCGACCTCGAAGGCGCCGTCGCAGTGCGGGCAGGTCACCGCGGCGCGCGTGTGGCCCTCGCTGTTGATCCGCTGGTAGAGGTCCTGGAGGAACGCCACATCGGTGGCGTACATCCGCTCCACGATCCCGGCGTGCACGTCGGTGATGTCGCCCAGCCTGGTGATCACGTGGCTGAGCAGCACCACGCTCAGGTAGGCCGGGTTCTCCTTGACCCGCAGGTCGATCTGCGGCATCAGCTCGTCGCGGGCGGTGGCCAGGCGCATCGCGCCGTGGCGGTGCACCGTGCCCTCGTCGTCGACGTACCCGAGCGGCAGCTCGAACTCGAACTCGGTGTGCGGCGCCCGCCCCCGGGGCCCGGCCGGACCGGCCTGCCCCGGGGCCTGCTGCTGCGGCGCGGTGTTCTGCGGGGCCGGAGCGCCTTCCAGCAGCTCCTCCAGGCCGATCTTCCGCCTCACTCGACGCTGATCTCTTCGAACACGATGGTCACGGTCTCCGTCGCGGGGCTGGACTCGCCGGCGCTGAGCGTGGGGCCCTCCCAGCGGCTGGCCCAGGCGTTCATCAGCTGGATGCGCCGCAGGGTGGCACCGGTGGTGTCCTTGACCTCGATGGTGAGGTTCTGCCGAGCGGTGTTGATCGCCCCGTTGTTGAGGGTCTCCTTGATCCAGTTCGTGAACGCGCCGCTCTTGTCGAGGCCGCGGGTGATCGTCACCTCGCCCGGCAGCCGGGCGCCGGGCTGCTTGCGGACGATCAGTTTGCCCTCTTGGGTCACCTGCTTGTACTCGACGACGTCCTGTTCGACCGTCAGGTTGCTGATCTCCTTGACGGACTCGACGTTGTAGCCGCCGAGTTGGACGCCGAATATGTGTGTGGAGAGCGGATCGCCTTCAGCCATGGCTTGTTGTCACCTTCCGATGGGTGCCGACCGACGGGTGCCGACCGTGCTGGTCACTCGTTGACGAGGCTCGTGCTGTCGGAGAACTGGGACAGCCGGAACACCACGAACTCCGCCGGCTTCACCGGCGCGACGCCGATCTCGCAGATCACCTGCCCGAGGTCGATGGACTCCGGCGGGTTGTTGTCGCGGTCGCACTTGACGTAGAAGGCCTCGGTCGCGGTCTGGCCGAACAGCGCCCCGCGCCGCCACTCCTCGGTGAGGAACGCGGTGATGTTCCGGCGGATGCTGGACCACAGCCGATCGTCGTTGGGTTCGAAGACCACCCACTGGGTCCCCAGGAGGATGGACTCCTCCAGGTAGTTGAAGAGCCGGCGCACGTTCAGGTAGCGCCAGGCCGGGTCGGAGGAGAGGGTGCGCGCGCCCCAGATCCGGATGCCGCGCCCGGGGAACGCCCGCACGCAGTTGACGCCGATCGGGTTCAGCAGGTCCTGCTCGCCCTTGCTGAGGCGGATCTCCAGGTCCACCGCACCGCGGATGACCTCGTTGGCCGGCGCCTTGTGCACGCCGCGCTCGGCGTCGCTGCGCGCCCACACCCCGGCGACGTGGCCGCTCGGCGGGACCAGCACGTTGCGGCCGCTCGCCGGGTCGAACACCTTGATCCACGGGTAGTAGAGCGCCGCGTAGCGGGAGTCGAAGCCCGCCTCCTCGTTGCGCCAGGTCCGCATCCGCTGGGCGTTCAGGCCGGGCGGCGGGTCCAGCACGGCGATCCGGTCGCCCATCTGCTCGCAGTGCGACATCACCGCCAGCTGGACGGTCCGCAGGCCCTCGTCGTCGAGGTCGCCGCGCTGGTAGGCGCTCATCAGGTCGGGCACCGCGACCATGGTGATCTCGTCGATCGACTCCAGGCCCGCGAAGCCGGTCCGGGCCGCGGCGTCGCCGACGTACTCGGCGGGGTCCAGCCGGGTGGCGGGGGCCGTCACCGGCCCGGGCGCGGGCGCGGGGGCGGCGGCGAGGGCGTGGGTCACGCGCTCGGGGCGGCTCGGCGCGGTGCCGGGCTGCTCGGTGACCGCGACGAGCTTCGACTCGCGCAGCTGGGTGACGACGTAGCCCTTGGTGTTCCGACGGGTCGAGACGTCGTACGTCTCGACGACCTCGGCGCCCCGGCGGACCAGCACTCGGAACCGGTCCTCGGGGACGTTCTCCCCCTCCGCGTCGGCGATCTCGACGGAGACCTCGCCGACGCCGGGCAGGGCCGAGAAGAGGAAGCCCGCGATCGCGACCGGCGGGGGCGCGCTGGCGGCCGCGGGCGCGCCGGCGGACGCCTGTCGGGCCGGGTCGCCGACCCGCACGACGTAGGCGGAGCCGCCGCCGTTGGCGAAGAAGCCGTACACCGAGTGCGCCAGGTAGGTGCCCTCGGTGAAGCCGCCGAACCGCTGGACGTACTGGTCCCAGTTGGTCACCAGTGTGGGCTCGTGGAAGGGGCCGGTCTCGGCGAAGCCGACGAAGGCGGCGACGGCCGTGCCGACGCCCTCGATCGGCCGGGCACCGGACTGGACCTCCTCCACGTACACGCCCGGGGTGAGGTACGACGGCATTCGCGCTCCTTCGGGTGGCCGGTCATTCGCCTCATTCGCCCCCGAGTCTGCTGCCCGGGCGCCGTCCGGGGACATGTCCCGAGGTCCCGGACCGGGGGCAGGAACGACTGCCCCGGCGGGCAGCTCGGCGGGTACTCCCAGGCTGCTCAGACGGCCCCGCCGCCGCGCGTGTCCCGCCGTGCTCAGGCGCGCCCGGTGTCCCCGAGGACTCCCAGCCACGGCCCGAACTCGCTCTCCAGCACCAGCCGGCCGAGCTTGCGGTACTCGCCGACCACCGCGGCCACCAGCTGCGCCATGCCCAGCGGTGCGCCCGTTCCGGCCGCCAGGTAGGCCGCGGAGACGGCACAGGCCCGAATGGAGCCGCCGGCGAGCTCGAAGTGCCGGGCGCAGAAGTCCAGGTCGAGGTCGTCGCCGCGGGGCAGCCGCGGGCCCAGGCAGCGGTCCCACAGCACGCGCCGCTGCGCCTCGTCCGGCAGCGGGAACTCGGCGATGACGTCCAGCCGCCGGGTGAACGCCTCGTCGAGGTTGGCGCGCAGATTGGACGTCAGCACCGCGATCCCGTCGAACGACTCCATCCGCTGGAGCAGGTAGGCCGTCTCCACGTTGGCGTGGCGGTCATGGGCGTCCTTGACCTGCGAACGCTTCCCGAACAGCGCGTCCGCCTCGTCGAACAGCAGGACGCCGTTCACCTGCGCGGCCTCGGTGAAGACGCGTTCCAGGTTCTTCTCCGTCTCGCCGATGTACTTGTCCACCACGGTGGAGAGGTCGACGACGTACAGCTCCATGCCGAGCTCCGCGGCGACCACCTCGGCCGACATCGTCTTTCCGGTGCCCGAATCCCCCGCGAACAGGGCGATCACCCCGTTCCCCCGGCCGCCGCCCGGCCGCATCCGCCACTGCCCGAGCACCTGGTCCCGGTGCCGGGCCCGCAGCACGAGTTCGCGCAGCCGGGCCGCGGTGGGATCGGGCAGCACCAGGTCGGCCCAGCCGACCGCGGGCTCGATCCGGCGGGCGAGGCGGGCCAGGCCCGCGGCGTTCTGCGCCCGCACGGCGGCCCGTAGGTCCGCGGCGCGCACCGGACGTTGCTCGGCGGCCGCCGTCCGGGCCGCCACCGAGGCGGCCCGCTCCAGCTTCTCCCGGTCCACCCGGTAGGCGGCCACCGTCTCGGCCAGCCCGTCCGTCAGCTCCTCGCTGAGCGGCGTCCCGCCGACGGCCAGGGCGCGGGCCCACTGCTCGGCCCGACCGCGCGCGTCCGGCGGCGGGACGGTGACCGTCACGGGGCTCTCCCGCGTCCAGGCCGGATCCCACACCTGCGGGCCGTGCACGATCAACGGGACGCCGGCGAGTTCCGCGCACAGCTCGCGCAACAGGGCGGCCCGCTCGGGCCGTTCGGGTTCGAGCCGGTCCAGCGGCCCGAGCACCACACCGCCCCCGCCCAGCCGTGCCTCGCGGGCGAGCACCCGTACGAGGCCTCCCGGCGGGCGGGCGGCCAGCGCGGCGGCGTCGACCACCAGGGGCGGCCGGCCGTCGACGGCGAGGGCGGCCACCGCGCGCGGGCCGGCGTGTCCGCCCCGGTCCAGCAGGTACACGAGTCCACCGTCCGCCGCGACCGCGCGCAGCCGCTCGGCGGGCTCGACGCCCGCTCCGGCGACGGGCGCGTCCCCGGCGACGGCACGGCGGCTGACGTCACCCGGGACGGCACGGTGGGCCAGCCCGGCGAGCGTGCCGTCCGGCTCGTCGTCGCCGAGCAGATGGGCCGTCACCCGGTCCGGCACGCGCAGGGTGCGGGTGAGCAGCGGGCGCTCCGGCTCGGAGATCTCCAGGAGGCCGCCGGCGATCAGCGGCGCCCGGGTGGAGAACCGGAAGCGGCCGGCGCCCGCGCCCGGCAGTCCGCACAGTTCGAGGGCCAGGCCGACGGTCGCCCGGCGTCGGGTCAGGTCGTCGTTGAGGTAGCCGTAGAGCTGTTCGAAGCGGGAGTCGAGGTCGGGGGCGAGGGCCACCAGCAGGAGGTCGAGGTCCACCGGGAGCAGCCCGAAGGCGGCGCTGAGCCGCGCGAGCAGCGAGCCGGGCGGCGGCGCGGACGCGTCAGCGGCGAGGCTGTGGCCGCCGTGGTCGCTGGTGCTGTCGGGGGCGGTGCCGCGTCGGCCCGCCGCACCGGGGGCCGTCAGGATCCGCTCCACCGCCTCCGGGCCGAGGTACTGGCCGCGGTAGGGGTCGTCCGGGTCCGGGTCGTCGGCCCGGCGCTCGCGCACCGCGGCCCGGACCCGTTGCTCGACCCGCTGCAGCCGTTCCCAGAGGTGGTCGGGGCCGGCCGGGGCCGCGGCCGGCCCGACGGAGGCCGCCGCCGCGGCCGGTCTGAGGTCCAGGTTCATCGCGCCCCGCCCCGCGGTCGGCGGCCCGGCGGCAGCCGGCGGTCCCGGGGCGCGGCGAAGCCGTCCGGTCCGGGGTCCGCGCCGCCGTGGTAGCGCAGTCGGCGGCCCGGGCCGTCGGCGGATGCCGCGCCCTCCCGGGTGGTGTCCTCGACGCGGACCACCACCCCCTCGGTGACCGGCGGTCCCACCGGGGTACGCCCGCCCGGCAGCGGCGCGAGCACCCTGAGGTCGATCGAGGGCCGCAGCTCCCCGCCGAGCGCCGACCAGACGTCGGACACCGACGGCAGGCCCGTCTCACGCCCCGCGATGTCGAGCCCGACGGTCAGTCCGAGCTCGGCGAGCGTCCCGGTGAGCACCCGGACGGGCAGCGCGTCCACGGCGGTCAGGCACTGCAACACCTCGGCCAGCAGCCGGTGTTCGTCCTGCGGCCGGTTGGTCCAGACGGTGACCAGGTAGGCCAGCTCGAACCAGCGGGGCGCGGCGCGGTGGGCGACCACCACGCCGTCCTCGTCGTACTCGGCGACCGCGCCGGCCTGCCGACGGCCCGTCTCCTCGCGGATCCCGTAGAGGAAGACGCTGACCGTCGGCGCGGTGCGCCGGGCCGCCAGGTCCCGGGTGGGCGCGTCGAAGACCACCTCGACCCCGCGCTCGGGCAGACCCGCCTCGGCGAGCAGCAGCCGCAACGCCTCGTCGACCTCGTGGATCACCGTCGCTCCACCTCCCCCGGCGGGCCGATGTTGCCTTCCACCACGAGGAAGGGCGTGGTCACCGGGGAGAACCCGGGGCCGTCGGCGGTGATGGTCCGCGGGCCCGTCTCGTCCTTGGGGAGGATGAGCAGCTGGCCCGCGAAGGTCCCGTCGGCGCGCGGGTAGGTGGGCGCCGCCGCGGCGGTGATGCCGGGCTGCCAGGTGAAGCGCACCGGCGCGCCGGGCGGGAAGTCCACGCCGCGTACGGAGGTCACGAAGCCGGGCTTGCCGATCGGCGGCACGGCGACGATCCGGGGCTGCAGGATGCGTAGCGGGGTGCTCGCCCGATGCGGTCCCGGGGTGGCGTCGGTGCCGGTGGTCGTCAGCTCCGCGGTGACGGTGGTCTCCATCGCCGCGACGGGTGCCAGCACCACCCGGACCACCTGGCTGCCGCCCGGGGACAGGTCGGCCAGTTCACAGGCTCCGCCCTGGCAGCCCGGGGGCAGCGCCTCGGTGGGCACCCCGGCGGGCAGGCCGAGGGTCAGCCGCAGCCCGGTCGCGAGGGCCTGGCCGGTGTTGCGCACCGTGTAGCTGACGGTCACCCGGCCGCCGACGTAGCCCGGGTTGGGCTGGGCGTCGACCGACACTCCCGGGCCGGCCAGCGGCGTCGGTGCGGGGGCCGGCGCCGGGGGCGGTGCGGGGGTGGGCGAGGCGGGCGGTGTCGGGGTCGGGGTCGGGGTCGGGGTCGGGGTGAGCGTCGGCGAGGCGGACGGCGACGGCGAGGAGCTCGGGGTGGGCGTGGGTGAGGGGGTCGGTGCGTCCTCCACCGGCAGGATCGTCTCGGCCCAGTCATCCCCGGGGTTCGGGTCGACCACCGTCCCGGTGACGCTCCAGCCGAAGGTCTGTGGGCCGGTCCGGGTGCCGATCAGACGGGCGGTCACCCGGACCACCGCGCCCGGCGCCAGGGTGCCGAGGTCGCAGCGCAGCGCCCCGGTGTCGCACTGCCCGACCGGTGTGGTGAGCCCGCCGAGCCGGGCGCCGGACGGCACCGAGGCCGTCAGGACGGTGCCGGGCGAGGGCGCGGGGCCCTTGTTGGTGACGGTGATCGTCACGTCGGTGCCGCCCTCGACGGGGACCGCGGGGGTCCGGGCGGGCGCGCTCAGCGCCAGGTGCACGGACTGCTGGACGGCCGGCTCCTTCTGGCGTCCCGGCAGCCGCCGGTCGAGCGGGGTGAGCGTGCAGGCCGCGAAGTCGTAGACGGCCAGCCCCTCCGGCGAGTTCGGTGGCAGGGCCCGGCGGGAGGTGAGCACCAGCTGCGCGCCGTTCGCCGTCCAGGCGACGTCGCGGGGCTGGAACGGGCCGATGTCGGTGGTGTCGGGCAGCGGCCGGGAGCAGGCGCCCTTGTCGTGTTCGAGCCCGGTGGGCAGGACCACCGTGCAGTCGCCGCCGGTGGGCGAGGTGACCAGCACCCCGTCCTGCCGGTTGTTCCCGCCATCACCGGCCTTGCGGTTGAAGGCGATGCGCCCGCCGTCGGGCGAGAACACGGGGCTGTCGTCGATGACGTTGCAGGTGCCCGGGCAGATGGCCCGGCTCAGGTCGCTCTGCCGGGTGAGGTCGTCGGCGGGCACGGTCCAGACGTGCATGTTGCCGGCGTTGCCGTTGATCACCTCGGTCCTGGAGAAGGCGATCAGCTTGCCGTCGGGGGACCAGAAGGGCTCACCGTCGGAGGCCCCCGACTCGCCGGCCGGCGGCTGGACGGTGCCGACGATCGCCCCCGTGGACGCCTGGGCGATCATGATCCGCCCCGGACGCGCCGGCTCCCTGTCGTTGCCCGGGGAACTCCGGCTGAACACGATCAGCTTGCCGTCCGGTGACAAGGAGGGGTCGGTGTCCCGGTCGAGCGGGCCGCGCCCGGCCAGGTTCATCGGGCGCGGGTTCGAGCCGTCGGCCTCGGTCAGCCAGATCCGCTGGATCCGCCCGGCGGGCGAGTCCTCGTAGCGGGTCACCACGATCTGCCGGCCGTCGGGCGTGTAGGCCTGCCGCTCGAACCACGGGTCGTACCCGGGCCCGGGGTGGAAGAGCGGGTCGGCCGCCGGGTCGGGATTGGTGTTGATGTCGGCGGCCGGGTCCTCCTTGAGCACGCTGACACCCAGGTCGCGCGGGTCGGCCCCGTCGGGGCGGACGTCCTGGAGGTCGGCGACGTCGGCGGCGGAGGCGCTGGTCTGCTCCACCACCGGCCCGCCCTTGGCCTGGGTGCCCAGCCAGGTCGGCGTCGAGATCAACCGGTCGGTGCTGTAGAGCAGTTGGGGATCGGTGCAGTCACAGGTCGGCGCGCGGTAGAGGTTCACCACCGGGGGCTCGACCGGGACCTCGGACTTGAGCCGGTCGGTGCTCAGGAAGAGCACCCCGCTGCCGTCCGCCAGCCAGGAGGCGGAGCCCGTCCGCCAGGTGGACCCGGTGCCGGGGAAAAACGCCTTGTCGCCGCCGGTGGGCGAGGTGAGCATCAGGGTCCGACCCTGGTCGCCCTTGTCCCAGGTGTAGACGATCTGGTTGCGGTGCTGGTCGTCGTTCAGCGGATTCCAGGTCGGATCGAGGGCGTTGCCGGTGGCCACGTTGGTGACCCTGACCGGCGCGCCGCCGGTGAACGGTCGCAGGTAGATCTGGAATTGCCCCCGGTCACCGTTGCAGGCGTACGCGACCCAGTTGCCGTCGGGCGAGACCGTCGGATGCATCTCGTCGGCCGAGCCGTCGGTCAGCCGGCGCAGCCCGCTGCCGTCCCGGTTGACCACCCACAGGACGTGCTGGGGCTTGCCGCCGGCCTTGGCGACCTCCGACGCCTCGAAGACGACCCCCTTGCCGTCCGGGGCCAGCGCGGGGTGGGCGGTGTCCATGCCGGTGGTGAGCTTGTGCACCGCACCGGCCGCGTCGCGCAGGTAGACCTGGGGCAGGGTGCCGTCCCGCAGGCTGGTGAACACCAGCTCGTCGCCGCGGGCCGACGGCTCCTGGTCGAAGTGGATCGGGCCGGGCCCGAACAGCGGGGTGCTGGAGGTCCCGCCGGTCACCCGGCCGAGGCCGCGGTGGTTCGTACCGGCGTAGACGATCCGCCCGCCGGCCGGGTCGTCGGCCGCGGCCTGCGACGTGGGCCGGCCCTGCCCTTCGGGTGCGGCGGAACCCAGGGTCAGCACGGCGGCCGCCAGCGCGAGCAGGATCGCGACGGCGGCTCGGGCCGGCCGCCGGATGGAGCGGGGAGTGGCGGGGGCGCCGATCACGCTCGACCTCACAGGTTGGCAGGGGCGGTCTCCCTGCAGTCTCACCGGCTCGGGCGCCCGGGAACAGAGCCCGGGCGCCCGAGCCGGGGGAAACAACCTGTGTCCCCAAAGGGCAGGCCGCCGCGGTCGTGGGCGATCGCCCACGGTCGTGGGCGGGTCTCGGACGGTCTCGGTCTGGGGGCCGTAGCCCTCAGGCCTGTGACCCTCCGATCTGTGACCCTCCGGCCGTAACCCTCAGATCAGACCGCGCCTCATGGCGTACCCCACCGCGTGCGCCCGGTTGCGCAGCCCCAGCCGCGTGATGATCTCGTGCAGCACGTTCTTGACGGTGCGTTCGGAGTAGGAGGTCTTGGCGGCGATCTCACTCGTGTCGAAACCCTCGGCGACCAGCCGGAGCATCTCCGCCTCCCGGGCCGTCAGGGTGGACAGGGTCAGGCCACGCCCGTCGAGCATGGTGCGCTGGAGCATCCCGATCCGGTCGAGCAGCTCGCCGAGCAGGTCCCCGGGCATCACGCCCTCACCGTTGGCCAGGGCGGTGATGAGGTGCACCAGCCGGTCCTGGTCCGCCTCCGAGCGGCGCAGCACGGCGGCGACCCCGCACTCCACGATCGTCTGCAGCCCGCCGGCCTCGAAGTGACCCACCACCAGGCCGATTCGGCCCGACGTGGCGAGCCGCAGTCGACGCAGGTTCTCGGCCACCGCCTCGGTCAGGGCGTCGACCACCAGCAGGGAGACCTCCGCCTTCCCCGCCTCGCTCTCGCTCAGCAGCTCCACCTCCGGCCGCTGGCGCAGCTGTTGGACCACACCGGTCTGCAGGATGAGGTCCTCCGCGTACACCGCCACGCGTATCTGGGCCGGCTTGCCGCGCAGTTGGGCGGGGACGCTCGACGCTAACGGCCGGGCGGCGCCGATCGTCCGGGCACTGGCGGACCGTGGCGTCGCCGGGATCCGCCGGGTGGTGACGGACCCCTCACAGGTTGCATCGGTCGACGTCATCGAACTCTCCATTCTCCATTCGGCCTTCAGTGGTGACGGTCGGCGCCGCGGGGCGGTGCCGACCGTGGGTCTGCGCCGCCGGGGAAGCGGGCAGGCCATGGGCCTGGGGGCTGCGGGTATCCGGCCCCGCACGGTGCTCCGCGACGGCACCGGGCAGCGTCGGTCAGCCCGTGCGGGCAAGGGGTGTGCCCACGCCTTGCCCGCACGGCCCTCTCCGCGGACCGTCCGCCGGTCCTACCGTCGCGCTATGACCACATCCGCCGAACTCGGCCTGCCCGCACTGACGGTGGCGCCCGGTGGCGTGGCCACCACGACGCTGACGGTACGCAACGACCTCGACATCGTTGAGGCGTACTCGCTGGAGGTGGTCGGCGACTGCGCCGCGTGGACGACGGTCGAGCCGGCCCGGGTCTCCCTCTTTCCGGGGACGTCCGAGACGGTGACGGTACGCCTGGCCCCGCCGCGTTCGCCCGCCGCTCGGGCCGGTGAATTCCCGCTCGGCATCCGCGTGTTGCCGACCGAGCGCCCCGAGCTGGTGACGGTTCCGGAGGCCACGGTCACCGTGACACCGTTCCACGAGCTGCAGGCCGCGCTCGCTCCCCGGCGCCGTCGAGGCTGGCTGCGCGGACGCTACCGCACATCGGTGCGCAACCTCGGGAACGCCCCCACCACCGTGGTCCCCACCCCCGCACAGGCGGGCGAGGACCTGCGGTTCCGGGCCACCCCGGAGCGGCTGCGCCTCGAACCGGGCGAGTCCGGTGAAATGCGGCTGCAGGCGCGTGCCCGCAAGCTGATCTGGTTCGGCAAGCAGGCCTCCTGGCCGTTCGAGGTCACGGTGGGCCCGGAGGAGAGCACGGCCGCCAAGGACCCTGACGGCAAGGGCGCGGCCGCCAAGGGAGCGGACGGCAAGGGCAACGGCGACAAGCCCGAGACCGCTGCTTCCGTCGATCCGACGCCCCTTCAGAAGCCGCTGCTGGACGGTGAGTTCGTCCAACTCCCGATCCTCCCCAAGTGGCTTCTCGCACTCCTGGCCGCGCTGATCGCGCTGCTGCTGGCCTGGTTCGCCCTGGTCCGCCCAGCGGTGCGCAGCTCCGCGAAGCAGGCCGCCGAACAGGCCGTCGCCCAGCAGAGCGCCAACCCGGCCCCGGCCCCGACCCCCGGCGCGCCCGCCCCCGGCACACCGACACCCCCCTCCGGCGGGAACCCCGGCGGCCAGGACAAGCCGGGCGCCGGGCAGTCGAGCACCGGTCCCGGCGGCCGCGACAACCCCGGCGCGGGCCTGGCAGTGCCGGGCACCGGACAGCAGAGCTCCGCCACGATCGACGTGAAGACCGCGAACGGCTCCTCGTCGGCGGGCAGTTACCAGGTGCCGCACGGCAAGGTCTTCGACATCACCGACATCGTGGCCGCCAACTTCCAAGGCGACCAAGGACTGCTGACCATCACGGCCGGCAAGCAGACGATCACCACCATCGCCTTGGAGACCTTCCGCAACCAGGACTACCACTGGGTGACTCCCATCCAGGTCCCCGAGGACCAGACCGTGACGGCGAACGTGACCTGCGAGTCACCGGGCACCCCGGCCTCGGGCAAGCAGGCAGCCACGTGCCACGAACTCCTCAACATCAGCGGCACGCTGAGCGACATCAGGCCGAAGAACTGAACCGGCGTGCAGGGTGCACCTTCCCTCCCCGGGCAACCGGACCGGAAAGGTGCACCGGCCACCCCGACCATGTCAACGGGCCCCTTCCGTAGGAGCCAGCCCGTCCGCCTCCGCACCCTCCCCCCTTTCCGAAACCCCGCTCGCGCCCCGTGACCATGTCAACAACCAGGGGACACCCTGACCTGTTCGAGCACCAACCGACAACTCGTTCGAACCGCACCCACACGGCCGTCCTGCCCTCCCGGGGCAAGCAGGCAGGCCCCCGAGGGCACCCCCTCCATCCCCTGTGGACGGCGAAGTCTGCCCCGACGCACTGCTGACGCCCCGTCTCCTCGCACCAGCTTCGCGCCGTTCCCCCGCGGAGGACGACGACGGGGCCGTATGCGCACCAAACCGCCACAACGAGAACGCACTCACTCACGAACCGGCCCCGCGAACCGACACATCCCCCGCCGGACGCCGTCCGCGATGCCGACCCCCCCCCCCCCCCGCTGCCCGCAACTCCTCGGCAGTGGCCGGGAGTACCAACAGGCGTGCCCCCGGGTACCACCCGGGGGCACGCCTCCATGGCCGGGGGCGTGCCCGCAACCCGTCGCAGCACGCCGACGTGGTCAACCGCCCTGCGACATCACCGGTTCGACCTCAGCAGTCGGCCTCCAGCAGCGGGGACTCACCTTGCCGATGTTGTGCGGAAGCTTCCGTACCCGGTGTCCCGGGGCGCGTTCGCTCGGCCCATGCGGCCACCGGAGGTCCTGCCGCGCCCAGGCCCGCGAAGAATGCACCGAGGAGTAGCCAGCCCGCGTGTCCGAGCGCAAGGGCTGCCCCGGTCAGGACCACAGGGGCGAGTGCTTGGCCTGCGTCGAAGCCGATACCGAAGAGGCCCTGATACTGCCCTTGGGCATGGTCGGGTGCGAGACCGAAGCCGAGCGCGAAGCTGGCCGACGACTCCCACACCTCGCCGACGCTGTGGATGCACACGGCGAGCGCGGCGAGCGCCGGTGCGACCCATGCGGGAACGTCAGCTGTCAGTGCCATCAACGGACAGCTGACGAGGAACAGGAGTCCGGCGAGGCGGAAGGCGCGGCCGCCCTGTCGTGGGGTTTCCACCCTGGAGCCAAGTCTGCTCTGGAGCAGCACGCAGACGCCGCTGTTGATCGCGTAGACCGCTGCCACGGCCCAGCGCGGTGAGTCGGTGTGGGTGGTGAGCCAGATCGGCAGGAGAAGCGAGACGACCTGGTACTGCAGGCCCATGGCACTGTAGAGCGCGACGAAGGACACGTACGGCCGGTCGGCCAGGACGGACCACTGACGGTGCTCCTTGGGCCGGGGCAGAGGCCGGTAGTTCGGGACGCCGAGGAACACGATCAGTCCGGCGCACGCGAAGCTGGCGGCGTTCGCGAGGATCAGCCCGGTGTAGGCAGGGCGAGTGTTGATCTGGATGGCGAAGGCCGCGCCCAGGGTGCCCACAACGACGCCGAGATTGACGTAGGTGCGGAGTCTGGCCCGGAAGGCGGCAGGACGTTCACCGCCCACTCGCGCCATGAGTGCACCGCCCGCAGCGCCGCTTGCCGTGGCAGCCAGCCGGTCCAGGGTGGCGACGAGCGTGAACGCGAGCCAGTTGTCGATGAAGACGAAAGCCGCCATTGCAGCGGCCTGTAGGGCGAGCGTCATCAGCCAGATCGTGCGTGGCCCGTAGCGGTCGGCCAGATTCCCCGCCGGTATGCCGGCCGCCAAGCCGCTGAGGCCGGCGACCGTCAGACCCGCTCCTACCTGTGTGGCGGGCAGGTGCACGACGAGCGTGAAGTAGAGGATGGCAGCGGTGTTGAAGAGACCGTTGCCGACCCTGTTGACGAAACTGGCAGTGATCAGAGCTCGCTGCGGACCGGAAGCCGGCCCGCTGGATAACCGTTGCTTGAACCCCCTCGTGATCATGTCATTCAGGCTAACAGGAGCACTCTCTCAGCGTCGGTCGGCCCGCTCCTGCCGGAGACATCCGGATCAGTCGCGACCTCGCGACCTCGCGACCTCTCAACGCGAAAAGGCCCCACCCGGAAACCGGGTGGGGCCTTTTCTGAATGATTGTTCGGCGGCGTCCTACTCTCCCACAGGGTCCCCCCTGCAGTAC
>NZ_JBICZB010000085.1:0-29693 GCF_043201815.1 Kitasatospora sp. NPDC048296 | reverse complement strand
CACAACCGACAACGACTGAACACGACCAACGAGACCACTCAGTGGCCCACGATTGAACCGTCCAGACTGGCACCAGATTGGGCCGCCGCCGACAGGCTAGGCCACTGATGCTGGAACGAGACCCATATCGGCGTCGAACTCACCGTCGGCGAGGCCCAGCAGGAAAGCCCTCCACTCCTGGGCGTCGTAGATCAGGACGGTATCCCTGGCCGAGTGCCGAAGGGCTGCAGCGCCTTCCGGGAGGAACGCCACCTCTAGGCGGTCGGCCGGGTCGCTGCCGGGCACCGCCCGCCACTCCACGGTGCTCAGGTCGAGGGCGTAGAGGCCCGCCTTGGCGATGCCCGCGGGGTGGTTCATACCGCGACCAGCTCGCCGGCGAGGAGAGCAGCGGCGAAGTCCCGCATTGACTGGTTGCTGGTCCTGATCGGTTCGATCTGGAGGTTCTTCGAGTCGCGGATCGCGACCGCAGGGAGCGTCGGCACCGGGGCGAGTTCCACGCACTGGCCGTTGTTGGCGGTGTACGTGCTCTTGTGCCAGTCGGCTCCGGTGAGGGGAGCCGCGTAGAGCTCCGTCGCGTTGATCATTCTGATGCCAGTTTTCTCTCGGTCTGCTCAATCAGTTCGAGGCTCTCGTCGACGCTGAGGGCTGCGTCGGCGAGGTAGTTGGACAGGCGGTGGAGACGCCGCAGACCCAGTGCATCGTCAACGAAGACGCTACCAGTCACGTGCTCCGCGAACGCGGCCTCCGGCGCCTTCTGCCCTTCGTTGGTGAAGGTGCTGAACGCACCGGTCAGCGTTCCTTCCTCACCCTTGCTGAAAGGGATCACGCGGAGAACGACATTGGGCAAGCCCATCATCGTGCGGAGATGCCGAAGCTGAGCGACCTGGACGGTGGGGCCGCCGACGTGGAACTCCAGGGCGGCCTGGGTGATCACGCCGGACAATCGCAGGGGCTCGGCTTCGTGGCGGATGCGGCGTTGGCGGCGCATCCTGACCTCGACGAGGCTGTCGATCTGGTCAGGGCCGAGTGCGGCGAAGCCGACGGCTGTTACCGCGCGGGCGTAGTCCTCGGTCTGCAGCAGGGAGGGAACGTAGACGGGCTGGTAGTCGAACACCTCGGCCGCCTCGTGCTCGTAGCGGATGAACTCGGCGTACCGCGAGCTGAGGACATCCGCATAGGAGTCCCACCACATGGTGGTCCGCTTGCGCCCGCGTTTGAACAGCGCCTCCAAGTGGCTGCGGTCCTCGTCGATGACCTGAAACAGCTCCATCAGGGTGTCGAAGTCGTCAGGGGTGGCGCTGCGCTGTCCGGTCTCGATGCGGGTGACCTTGGAGACGCTGCACCCCAGGGTGACCGCGACCTCCGCAGCGGTGAGGTCGCGGTCTTCGCGTCTGCGCCGTATGTCAGCACCGAACAGCCTGCGTGCGGTTGCTGGGCTGCTTGGGATGGTCGCTGCCATCTGGTGGTCCCTTCCGCGGTCAAGACTCACTCTGCCCGGCCAGGGTAGGCCACCCAATCCAGGTCGGGGACAGTGTATGCGGACGTTGCTGTTCATATGACTGGCAAGCAAGTTGGCAATTTGCCAGTCACGTGCTTGACGCGACGTCACCTCGCGCGGGACGCTACCGATGTGACGCAGTGCACTCCTGGCGTTCCGGAGTGCTATCGCTGCGTGCCCTCGGTTTGCCTCGGAGAGGACACCCATGGCTCTTGAACACCCGCCGCCCTCATGCCCGGTCGCTGTGTCCGACGGTTGGGAGAAGCTCGCGGACGGGCTGGCCGTCCAGCGGATCCACCTTCACAGGAGAGAGCTGGAAAACGCTCTCGGTAAGGGAGTCGCCGAGTGCGGCCTGCCCGCGCAGGCTTCCCCGCTTGCCCTGATCAGCCGGCCGCTGCCGCCGCCGGACGCGGCGGTGGCGGACGTCTCGGCTGCCGGGCTCCTGCCCTTCGTCACCGTTCCCCAGCAGATCGGCCGCGGCACGGACGGCGGCCCGTTGGTGGCTCCGGCCCGTGCCGTTGCGCAGATGCTGACGGCCGGCGGCCTGGAGGACGCCGCTGCCCAGGGCATCGAGGCGGTCTGCGCCGCGTCCGCCTGGTGGGTCGGAGCGTTCGCCGTGCTGCGGCACCGCGGCGGCCACCACGTCCACATCGACGACGACGTCACCGACACCGTGGCCCTGACCACCCTCGTCGATGCGACCCACGCCGTCGCTCTCGGAGCCGCGACCCGCGTCCTGCGGCGCCGCCTCCAGCTCACCGGGGACGGCAACCCGCAGATGCGGGACGGCTACTGCCGTGCCGTCACCGAGGCCATCGTGACCGAGCCGACTCTGCCGGCCCTCCTGGAAAGCCTCGGCGAGCTGCGCCTGGTGGACCTCGTCGCGAACGCGCTCCCGTGGCGCGGCCAGTACCTCAAGTACCGCAGCGGCCTCGGCGCCGGACAGGTGGAGTAGATGAGCAACGAAAACCTGCCCCCGGGCTTCCTGGCCGTTGTCGAGGGGCTCGACGGCACCGGCAAGACCACCCTGCGCAAGGGCCTGTTCCAGCTCATCAAGAGCCTGTACGGCACGACCCCGCTGTCGATCCTGACGACCAACTGGCTCGACCCGAGCGTCGCCGCCGACCTGGAAGAGGGCAAGTACCGCCCCAGCGAGGCGAACCGTGCCCGCTACCTCGCGGCCCTGCGCGCCGACAAGCAGGCCTCCGTCGAGCAGCTGATCGTGCCCGCGCTGCGGCACCGGCCGGTAGTCGCCGACCGGTGGCTCCTGTCGGAACTGGCCTTCTTCGCCGTCAAGCACGATGCCCCGGCGAAGGAGACGTACGCCGCGCTGGAGGACGCCATCGCGGTGCGGGCAGACCTGACGCTCCTGCTGGAGCACAGTCCGCAGGAGGCGATGGCCCGGGCCGCGAGCCGCTCGGGCGATGCCGTGCGCGAGGACTGGGACGTCCTGGACGTCCAGACCCGGGTACGGCGCACGTACGACGAGGTCGCCGCCGACCCGGCCGCCTTCCCCAAGCTCGGCCCCATCGTCCGCATCGACGCTTCGCTGGACCGCGCCGGCGTTCTGGCCGCCGCCTGGACCGCCCTGCGCGAGCACCAGCTCCTGCCCGCCCTCCCCCTGAAGGAGACAACGTGAGCACCACCCTGTCACCGATAGCCCGGCCGCTTGCCGCGGCGCTCCACAACGCCGCCGTGAACGGGCGCCCGGTGCGGGCGGTGGGCGCCGTCAACGCGCTCGCCGCCAAGATCGCCGCCGACAGCGGGTTCGACGCGCTGTGGGTGTCCGGCCTGGAGGTCTCCACCGCGCTCGGCCTGCCCGACGAGAACGTTCTCGGCCCCCGTGACCTCGCGGACGTGGTCCTCGCCGTCCGCCGCACCACGGACCTGCCGGTGATCGTCGACATCGACAACGCCGGCGGGGCCGTCGGCACGGCCGGCCGCTTCGCCCGGGACCTCGCCCGTGCCGGAGCCAGTGCGGTGTGTCTGGAGGACAGCGCCTACCCCAAGACCAACTCCTTCTCGCTGCACCGCGACCAGGGCCTCGCCGACCTCGACCTGGTCCGCGAGCAGCTCAAGGAGATCCGGGCCCAGGCCGGGGAGCAGATGCTGCTCATCGCCCGCACCGAGGCGCTGATCTGCGGCGGGTCGCGCGCCGAGGCCACCGCGCGCGCCGAGGCGTACGTCGCGGCCGGAGCGGATGCGGTCCTGCTGCACTCCAAGGACGCTTCCGGCGAGCAGGCGCTGGGCGTCGCGAAGGCGTGGACGGGGCTGGCCCCGCTGGTGAGCGTTCCCACCGCCTTCCCCCAACTGGGACCGGACGAGCTCGGCGCCGCCGGCTACGCGCTGATCATCTACGCCAACCAGCTCAGCCGGGCGGCGATGGCCGCGATGCGCGAGGCGGCCGACACCTTCCGCGCCACGGGCGCGTTCGACCCGGCGCGCCTGGCTGGCGTCCAGGACCTCCTCCAGGTCGCCGACCCCGCCGCCCGCGCCAGCCTGTAGCCGCCCGCCCCGAAGACAAGGAGGAGCCCGGCATGACGCAACTGCCCAAGATCAGCGTCTCGGTGAAAGCCGCGATCGTCCACGACGGCGAGATCCTGCTGCTGTCCTACGACGACACTGACGACGGCGGCGACTTCCACTACAACCTGCCCGGCGGCAAGGCCGTCGAGGGCGAGTCGCTGCGAGACGCGGTCGTGCGCAAGGTGCTGCAGGAGACCGGCCTGAACGTGCGCACCGTCCGGGAGCTGCTCGTCGTCGAGTACGTCCCCGGACAGTACGGCTTCGACCTCGGCCCCCAGCACAAGACCCAGCACAATTTCCTCGCCGAGATCACCGACGGCAACACCGAGCCGCGGATGTCCGACCCGATCGACCCGATGCAGGTCGGCTTCGAATGGGTGCCGCTGGCCGACCTGCCCGGCAAGCACCTGCTGCCGAAGGTCAACCAGCCGCTCCTCGACGCGCTCGCCAACCCCCGCGACATCCTGGTGGACCGGTGGTGAGCGCCCCGGCCGTGAGCCGTCCGACCGCCCTGATCGTGGCCGGCGCCACCGACCGCAGCACGCTCGCCCAGGCCTTGCCCGACTGGACCGTGCGCACCACGGACTCCCTCGACGTCCTCGACGACACCACCGCCGTGGTGGTCCTGCGTTCCGGGGTTCGCCTGGGAGCCGACCAACTGCGGCGCCTGCCGGGACTGCGGCACGTCATCCGCGCGGGTTCCGGCCTGGACGGCCTGGACCTGCCGGAACTGGCCAGCCGCGGAATCACGGTGCACCGCAACCCCGTCCCCGCCGCCGACTCCGTCGCGCAGTGGGCGCTCGCGGCGATCCTCTCGCTCGCCCGGCGCATCCCGCTCGGGCAGTCGGCCCTCGCCGCGGGCGTGCACCTCAAGGCCGGCTGCCTGACCCGCCCGCTCGCCGAGGCCCGCCTCGCGATCTGGGGCGCCGGAGCGATCGGCCAGGCATGCGAGGGCGCCTTGGCCCCGCACGTCGGCGAGATCGCCTACGCCGCCCGGCCCAGTATCCCCGCCGGCATCCGCCAGCTCCCGGCCGCCGCCCTGACCGAGTGGGCCGACATCCACCTGGTCGCCCTACCGGGCACCCCCGAGAACCAGGGCGCCTTCGGCCCGGCCTTCCTGACCGCCGCCCGCAAGCGCCGCCCGATGCTCGTGTGCGTCGGACGGCTGGCCACCCTCGACGTCCCGGCGTGCCTGGAAGCGCTCGACGACGGCGACCTTGCCGGCCTGGCCCTGGACCCCGTCGACCCCGAGGACATGAGACTGCTGCCCCGGGTCGGAACACCGCGCAACCTGGTCGCCACCCCGCACATCGGCGCCCAGCGCACCGACGTCCGCGACCGCCTGGACACGTGGGTCGCCGCCACCGCCCGCTCCCTGGCCGACCGCCACGAGCAGGTGAGACCGTGACGCCTTGGCACACCGAACGCCTGCGGATCGCCCACGCCACCGCCGCGGTCCTGGCCGCCGAGCACCCGGGCGCGCAGATCCGACTCGAAGGCGCCCTCGCCCACGGCCTCGCCCACGCCCGCTCCGACATCGACCTGCGGATCGTCACCCCGGCCGGGCAACCACTGCGGGTGGTCTCGCAGGTGGTCGACGGGATCCGCGTCGACCTCCACACCAGCACCGCCGAGGAACTCGGCGAACTGCACGGTCTGCTCGCCTCCTTCGACCTGCCCCGCGAGGGCGACGTCGCCGCCTTCCGCACCGCACGGCGCAGCCTGAGCGATCTGACGACCCTGCGCACCGCCGTCGTCCTCGACCAGGGCGAGCAGAACCCGGTGCTCGACAAGAACGAGACGGACCAGTACGCCCGGTGGGCACTGGCAGACCGTGTCCAGGCCGCGATCAGCCTGACCGAGGACCTGCTCGGGCTCATCGAGGCCCGCCAGCGCCTCGCCGAGCAACTCGTCTGGCAGCGCCTGGCGGTGGTGGTCGCGCAGGCCGAGGCTGCCGCAGCCGGGCAGCCGCTGCTGGGCGAGAAGTGGCTGCCCGCCCTGCTCGGCCTGGCCACCGGCCCCGACCAAGCCCCCCGAGCCATCCCCACGCTGCCCGACACCGGCCGGCCCTTCGGAACCGAGACCGCCTTCCGGGCCGTCCGAACGCGGCTCTGCCAGGCCCTGACCTCCCGCTGGGGCACGCCCGAACCCGGCGACCCGGCCCTCGACCCGGCCTGGTCGGGCCTGGGCTGGCTGCCCCAGCGGTGCAGCGACGGCTGGGCCCTGCAACGCGGCGACGACCTCATCCCGCTCACCGACGCCCAGTTCCACGCCTGGGCCGCCGCCATCGCCCTCTCCTGACCACCCCGACCGGCCGGAGGCACCCATGCCGGACACCACCACCCGCACCTGGCTGCACACTGCTCAGCGACCGCACTCCGGCCTCGACTCCCTGTGGCTCACCCTGGAGGACACTGACCTCGACACCGCCGTCTCGATCGTCCTCAAGCTGCGCGGCGAGACCTGCGACGCCGACTGCCTGTACTGCTTCGAGAAGCGCAAGGAAGGCCCCGGCGGTGCCGTCATCACCCGCGAGCAGATCCGCGCGCTCGCCACGCTCTTCCCCGGCCGCCGCCTCGTGATCGAACTCCACGGCGGCGAGCCGCTCACCGTCGGCCAGGACACCATGGCCGCCATCCTCGACGAACTCGCCGCCCAGCCCGCCGTCCTGCGCGTCCACCTCCAGACCAACGGCATCAAGCTCGACGACTCCTGGCTCGACCTCTTCGAACGGCACTACCCGCAACTGAGCATCGGGATATCCCTCGACGGTGACGCACAGGGCAACTCCTGGCGCCTCGGCTACGACGGGAAACCGATCTACCCGAAGATCGCCGCCGCACTCGACCTCCTCGCCCGCCGCAGGCGAACCTGCGGTGTCGTCACCGTCGTCACCCCGAAGGTCCTGGGCCGGGCCGCCGAAATCATCGACCACATCGCCTCGTTCACCGCGGTCAACGCCATCAACCTGGTCCCGGCGTTCGACGGATCCACCACCACCGCGACCGCCTCCGCCTCCCGAAGGACACCCGCGAGCCGCGTCCTGCAACAGCAGGCCATCACCGCTCAGGGACCGGACTGGGCGATCACCCCCGACCAGTACGCCCGCTTCGTCCTCCAAGCCGCCGCCCACTGGATCACCGCCGGCCACTACAACCGCATCAAGCTCGACCCCGTCGTCGCGGTGATCCGGCAGCTCCAAGGAGCCGCGGGAGACCACTGCCACTTCACCAACCTCAAGTGCAGTCACGTTTTCACCGCCTACCCCAACGGCCGATTCGGCTCCTGCGACGAACTCCCCTGGCCCGCCGCCCGGCTCCTGCCGGTCACCACTGCCGGCGAACAGCAGATCACAGCCGCCCAGCACAACAGCACCCTGCTGACCGACGGGCGGGCCATGATGGCCAAGTGCCTCACCTGCCCCTACCGGGCGGTGTGCGGCGGCGGGTGCACCGCGACCCGCTGGCGCATGCTCAAGGCCACCGGCAGCGACGACGCCTACTGCCAGCACCGCGCCCGCCTCGTCGACGGCGTCGCCGCCCTCCTCGCCGCACCCGGCCACCCCGCCGGAGCGCTGTGCCGCACCGCCCACTGGCGGCGCCACGCCGTCAACGAGATGGCCGACGCCGACGCCTTCCTCGCCCGCTGGGACAACCCCGACGCACCCCGCAAGCCGGCCCGGCTGGTCACCAGCGAGTACGGCAACATCAACACGAGCGGCATGCCCGGCATCCAGGAAGCCGACGACCTCGACCCCCTCCACCCCCAGTGGGCCGACGGCATCGAACCCCGCGTCAAACCTCTCCTCGACACCGTCACCGGCAGCTGGGGCGCCATCACCTACGACAGCTGCGAGGGACACCAGCACACCGGCAGCGACGCGCCGCCGTCCCCCTTCCGCGTCGGCCTCCTGCCGCGCAACCCCGCCGAATACGGACAACTCGCAGCCCGCGCCTGCCACGCCGTCACCCGCGCCGCCCCGTACCTGCCCGCCGGACTGCAACTCCAGCTGATCCACACCGACCTCGCCAGCACGGCCACCGGCAGGACCCACCGCACCATCGAGATCCGGCTCGTCCCCACCGACGGCGACTGGGACGCCTACTTCGCCGGTCTCGACCAGGGCGCCCGTGTCCTGATCCACGCCGCCCGCCACGCACCGGCCCTCGACCGCTGCCCCTGCGAGCGCGACACCCCCTGAACCCGCCCGCACCCGTGCGGGCGAAGGCGATGCACGCGAGACGGCCGCTCGCCCACCGCCCGACCATCACCACCCCGACAGAAAGAGGACGATCCATGGACCAGACGGACCAGATCACCGGCTTCCTCACCGCCGTCGACGAGCTGCGCGGCGAGGACTCCACCGTCCGCACCACCGCCCACACCTCCCGCGTCTCCGCCGAGGGCTGGCCCGCCGCCGACGCGCCGGTCACCGCCGAGGACAGCGAGGCCACCACCGAGGAGAACCACACCGCCTGAACCGCCTGACCTGGGGCCGGGCCGCCATCCCCGAGCGGCGGCCCGGCCCCAGCCACCACCAGCGACCGGAGGAACCCCATGGCCACCCCCGTCCAGCACACCGGCTTCCGCTTCGCCCCCACGGACCGCCTGCACCCCCGGCGCGTCCAGCGCATCCACACTCTCGCCGCCACCGCGCCAGCCCCGGCGGCGGAGCACGCCTTCGCCTACGCCACCGCACACCACTACCTCGAAGGCGCCGACGCCGCCGCCCGCGCCGGAGACCACGACCTCTTCACCTGGTACACCGACCACCCCGACGCGGGCGCCCACGCCCTCGCCACCCCGACCGCGGTCGGCAACTGCGTCGTCATCGCCCCCGAGCAGCTCGTCACCTCCCCGATCTCCGACACCCCGTACTACGTCCTGAACCCCTACACCCGCCCCGCGCCGGGCGAACACCAGGAACTCGCCCGCGCCGCTTACGCCGTGGCCGACGACACCGGATTCGGCGACCTCCTGGCCGGCCACGCCCGCATCCTCGTCTTCCTCGGCCGCAAGCAGTACAACGACACCTTCGACAGCTGGACCATCAGCCGCCTGCCCGGCACCGTCTTCGTCGACCACGTCGCCGACCCCGCCGCCCTCGCCCGCGACCTCATCCACGAAGCCGGCCACAACTGGCTCAACGACGCGCTCGCCGCGGTGAACTGCAAGCTCGACGACCAGGCCCAGTTCCACTCCCCGTGGAAGCGCACCCTGCGGCCCGCGTACGGCTTCCTCCACGCCTGCTGGGCATTCCCGCTCACCATGATCTACACCGCCCGCGTCCTGGAGCGCACCGACGGCGCCGCCCGCAGGTTCCTCACCTCCTACCTCGACCTCCAGCGGGCCTTCCTCGCCGGCACCGGGCCCGACCATGCCCGGGCCATCGAACTCATCCCCGACGAGGACCTGCGCGAGTGCCTGCACGCCGTGCACCAGCAGGCCATCCGGCTGTGAACACCGCCGCTCCTGGCCTGTCGGTCCTGGTCCACCGCCCCGGCGAGCAGCCCCAGCGGTGGACCACCGGCCTGGCCCACCTCGAAACCTCCACCCCCATCACCCCGGACACCGCCTTCATCACCGGGTCCACCGCCAAGCAGATCACCGCCGACCTGGTGATCGAAGCAGCAGTTGCCGGCGCCCTGCGGCTCGACCAGCCGGTCGCCGAACTCGTCCCCGCCGTCCGCGTACCCGACGTCACCGTCACCGACCTGATCACCCACCAGTCCGGGATCCGCGACACCGAGTCCCTCCTCCCGTTCGCCGGCCTGCGCGACCTCGACCACTACACCGCCGACGACCTCATCGCCCTCGCCGCCCGCCAGCAGCACCGAGCCGTCCCCCCAGGCCAGTTCCTCTACAGCAACACCAACTACCTCCTCTTGGCCCGGATCCTGCAAACGACGCACGGAGAGGCCCTCGACGACCTCGCCCGCGCACGCGTCTTCGGCCCCCTCGGGATGGACGCCACGCGCTTCAAGAACGACCCCCGCGACGTCATCCCCAACGCCGCGAGCGCCTACCGGCCCACCACCTCCGGCTGGCAGCACACCGCCCAACCGGCACCCCTTCCCGGAGCCGGATCGCTCTCCACCACCCCCGACGACCTCGACCGCTGGCTCGGCCACCTCCACCGGCTGTGGAACCGAGACGGCGGGCACCTCCCCCTCCAGCACGCGATCCCCTACCGCCCCAGCGACCACGCCCCCTACCTCTACGGCGCCGGCCTGTACGCGGACCCCCGGCCCGGCCGCCGCAGCGTCTTCCACCCCGGGCACGAACACGGCTTCTCGGCCGCCGCACACCTCACCGTCTCCGGCGCCCGGGTCATCTGCCTGTCCAACCACGCCGGCCTGGACGCCGCCCGCGCCGCAGCCCCCGTCGTGGCCGCCCTCAGCACGGCCGTCCTCGACCTGCCCACCCTGCTGGCTCAGCAGCTCGTGGTCACCAGCAACATCGTGGAACCCTGCGGGCCTTCAGCGCAGGCCGACCAGCAAGCACACGTCGAGGTCGGCACGTACACCTGCCCAGAGGTCCCGGGCGCGCTCCGGCTCACCCGCACCACCAGCGGGCTCCACCTGTGGCGGCTGGGCACCCGAGACCAGCTGGTCCAGATTGGGTCGCGAACCCACACCGGCCCCGGCTACCGCATCACCCTCGACGACGATCAGCGGGCAGACTCCTTCCGACTCGACGTATCGCGAGCCCCAGGTCTGCTCTACCAGCGATGAAGAGGTGCTGACGTTTAATCAGCTAGCTCGTCGCCTACGGCTCGGCGAGATCAGAGATCGTGACCAGGGTCACTCGGGGTGGGGTTCCGTTCGGGTGGGTCTACGGCTATGGTCCGTCGTCCCCCGGTTGGGATCAGCCCGGCCTAGGCGTCCAGGAGGACCTCCCTGCGCATCCACCGCAGCCCGCACCCGACCAATTTTGTGATCATCCCGAACTCGCTGGCGCAGAACCGCGCGATGTCCTACACCGCACGAGGGCTGCTGGTGGATCTCCTCTCCCGACCGGGCGACTGGCGTGAGACCTGCCGGCAGATGGCGGACTCCAGCCCGCAGGGCCGAAAGGCCCTGGCAGCGGCGCTGGACGAGCTGCGGGCGTGGGGGTACTACCGCGTTGAGGTGGTCCGGTTGCCGAACGGCAGAGTGCGCTCGGAGGCGCACGTCTTCGACCGGCCGCAGCAGGGTGGGCTACCGGGTGCCACTATGCCGGACTCCGGTGAGTCGGACACCGCTGATCCTGGCGTCCTTCCAAAGGACCTGGTGAAAGAACCTTCCCTCCCCGCGGAGTCGGTGGACGCGAACGACTCGGCTGAGGCCGGGGGAGGGCGGGTGGAGGAACCCACTCCTGGCTACCGACCGGCCGAGCCCGCCGGTGAGCCGGACGAGGAGACCCGAGCGGCGATGACCGCGCTGTTGCGTGCGGTTAGACCGGAGCGGCGGCTGCCGCTCGGTGCGGCGGAGGCGGCGGCGCTGGCTCCGCTGGTCCGGGAGTGGATGGAGCGGGGTGGCTCCGAGGAGCAGCTGCGGGAGGCGCTGCTGTCGGGGCTGCCGGAGGTGGTCTACTCCCCGGCCGGGGTGCTGCGCTCGCGGCTGGAGCGGAAGATGCCTGTTGAGCGCCCTGTGCCACCGACCATGCGGCCGACGGCGGAGTGCGCGGAGTGCCGTGGTCCGCTGCCCCAGCCGGGCCTGTGCGGGCCGTGCAGCGGGGCGGTGTCCCGCCGATCCAGCGAAGAGCAGGGCGCCGAGGTCACGGCGCGCGGGATGGCCAACCCTTCCAAAAATGGAAGTCTCGGTCAAACCCGGAGCGGTTCAGTGGGAGATGCGCGATGATGCCATGCCCTGGTTGGCCCGGAAATGGTAGATTGCACAGAAATGATGTGACGATGACCTCGTTGATCTTTGGAATGCCCCGCTTGAACTGCCCCTCCAGGAATTCGAGAGTGCTCCGCCAGTCGGGCTCGCCGAGGTCTCCCAGGTAGGATTTCACAGTGTCTTGTGTGGCATCCCAGAAGAAGACGTGTGAAAGGATGGCACCTTCGTTGAATTCGTGAGACTCGTACAGGTCCTCGAATTTAGGGATTCGGGCGACAAGATCCCTCACCAATTGCACGTCTTCCACCCTTATGCTCCTTCCGGGTCCGATTGGTTGTGAACGCCTGGTGCTTTCTGGCGCGGGCGTCATTGATCGCTCTGATCAGTGGGTCGGCAACCTCGATATCCCTCGATGCCAGGATGGCCGACACCTTCTCCGGTGCGATCTGGAAGGATCGCCCCGGGCCCCGGACGCCTGTGGCGGTGAACCGGCGGCTATGCCCCTGGGATGGCAGTAGCGACCTCCGCGCCGAAACCGAAATGCCCGACGAAGCCGCTCACGAACTGATGTGTGGCTGTCAGCATCAATCCCTGCTGATGCGCTGCCGTGCGTGCGTACTCCGCCAGCGCAGACTCTGCCCCTGGGATATCACCTGCCAGTGCACGGGCCACCGCGAGATGCCCGCTCATCACCTGGTAGCGGCTTTCAATCGACAGCCGCCGGATCAGCGATTCCAACGTCCGGAACGGCTCGAAGAACGGCAACCCGACGGAGCGCAGATCCGTGCAGAGAGCGGCCACCGTCATGCCGGCCTCCCCCTCCCGACGGACGGCCCACCTGGGCAGCGCGAGCGACTCGCCGGCCCGCCGAGGGATCAGCTCGGACAGCGGGATACCGAACGAACACAGACCTCCAGCTTCCTGCCCCGGAAGCCCATTGAACAGCGTCACCAGCCGGGAGGTCGCCGGGTGCTGCACGCCCAGCACCGGAGAGAGCCGCAGCGACGCTCCCCGGCCCCCGAAGCTCACCCCGAGGTGCCAGACGAGTTCCTGATCCGCATCGCGCTGCAATGAGAAGACGACTACCTCGTGGTCTTCGTCGATCAGATCCCAACCGAGCCCGCCCAGCCGGTCAGCGAGTTCGGCTCGGACCGCTTGTTCTACGGCGTACAACCCGAGCACCGCCAGTGTCGATTTTGAAGGGGAGCTGGAGAGTAGCACCCTCGTCGACGCCGGATGGCTCAAGCTTCGCGCTGGTGCTGGGGCAGGAGGGGACCGACGTTGGGACCCGCCTTCAGCCCACCGGCGTTACCGTCGACTCGATGGCCGCCCAGATCCCCTGTCACTGGTCTTGGCCGGGCCAAGTTGCCACAAGGTCACGGTAGTTTGCGAAGCGGGGGCCGGGAACTGTCTCCTGGATCGGCTGACCGTTGAGCCAGCATATTTGCAGGATGTCGCTCTCGGTGTCGAGCACGCAGCACACTCCGCCGCTGGCGACAGTGAGGCCGGTGAACACTGCTCTGATACTTGCGGACCGCTCGAACATCCGGCTCATCCCCGATGTAGCTGCGGTGAACTGTAGTGAGGCGTAGCGAGGGTGAAGCGCGGGCGCGAACCGGACCGTGAGGTAGACGTACCCGACCGCAATTCTCCCGAGCTCGTCGAGTTCTGAGTCACGGACCTCGAAGAACTCGCGCACCGCGTCGTCGGCGCCGAACATGATTGAGGTCTCGAGTTCAAGCCTGCTCCTTGCGGAGCAATCGACCGGCTCGCTCTTGAACTTGGAGGTGAACGGGACGACGACCTGGTCACCGCCAGGCAGCGTGAGCGTAAGCGGCGGCCGATGGGTTCGAAGTCGAATACAACCGCACCAGGCTCCGCAAGCATCCCGAGTTCGGATACCTCACCCCACTCGAAACCCGAGCCAGGCTGCAGCAAGACTTCACCCCCGCAGCGTAAGAACCCGCTGTCCGAGATCAGGGGGGAACTTCACCAACCGGGTGGCCCGGTTCCTGGACGCCGACCCGTACGCCGACCGGCCCTGGATGGCCATGGAGTACGTGCCGGGGCGGACGCTGTTGGAGTGCGTCGATGACGACTCGGTTCTCCCGTCGCTGCTGGCGGCCAGTCTCGGTGCGCTGCTTACCGAGGGGCTTGGCGCTGTGCACGCTGTTGGGCTGCTGCACCGGGACCTCAAGCCGCAGAACATCATCCTCGGCGAGTACGGACCGGCGATCATCGACTTCGGGCTGGCGGCGTTCGCCGACGCGGCCAAGGGCTCTCTGTCGAAGAGCGGGTCGATCATCGGGACCATCCGGTGCATGCCGCCGGAGCAGGCAGCCGGCCACACCACGGAGCTAAGCTCGGCCGCTGACGTGTATGGGCTGGGTACGGTGCTGCTCTACGCGGCAGCTGGCCACTATCCCTATGACGGCGCCAGGTGGGAGGCCATCGCGGCCCAGGTCACGAACCGGGACCGTGCGCCGGATCTGAGCGGCGTGCCGGAAGAGCTGCTGCCGCTGATCACGTCGATGCTCGCGCACGAGGTGGCGGACCGACCAGACCTGGGCCAGGTGGCCAAGGCGTGCACTGACCTCATGGGGCAGCTCCAGCTGCCGCCGGCTGAGGCGCGCCGCGCGCTCATCAACGCTGGCCGGAGCCGGTGCGGGCGGTGAGCAGGATGCCTGCGACGGCGGCGACCATGCCGCTGAGGGCGTAGACGGCGAGGAGGTACTTGTTGAGGTTGAGGCCGGCCAGGCGGGCGGCGGTGTCGTTGCCGCCGACGGCGTAGAGGATGCGGCCGATGTCGGTGTACTTGAGCAGCACGTGGATGGCCGCGGCGACGAGGATCAGCAGCCAGACCATCACCGGCAGGCCCGCGATCTTGCCGCGGCCAAGGAACACGAACACGACGTCGTTGAGGACGTAGCCCTGGGCGCGGCCGTTGGAGACGAGCTGGGCGGCGCCCTTGTAGGCGGCGAGGCCGGCGAGGGTGGCGATGGTCGCGTTGACCCGTCCGTAGACGATGACGGCACCGTTGAGCAGGCCGACGAGGGCGCCGACGGCGATGGCCGCGCCGATGCCGAGGACGGCGCTGGAGCTCGTGGCAGTGAAGACCATCGCGCTGGTGGCGGCGGCCAGGCCGGCCTGGGAACCGACCGAGATGTCCGGTGCGCCGCAGATGATGACCACGGTCTGGACGACGGCGAGCAGCCCGGTGATGGTGACGGCCTGGGCGATGACCTGGATGTTGTCCCAGCTGGGGTAGTTGGGGTTCAGCGAGCCGAACAGCGCCAGGACGAGGGCCATCGCGCCGACCAGGCCGAGGTTCTGGCCGCCGGCCCGGGCAAGCCAGGAGCGGGTCCGGCCGGCCCCTCGGCACGGGTGAGTTCGCCGGTGACCCGGCCGTTCTGCATCACCACGATCCGGTCGGCGAGGCCGAGCACCTCGGGGAGTTCCAACCGCCTATCCACCGTTACGCATACGGGTCGCGCAGCGGCCGGGGTTCCCGTCGCCCATTGGCCGGAGACATCGCACGGTCTGCGCTCACCTCCCGCAGGATGTCCAGGAATGCTTGGGAGGCCGGTGAGAGCGGCCCTCTGCGGTAGGTGACGCCGAATGGGCAGTGCACCTGTGGTTCGAGGGGGCGGACGACCCCGCCGAGTTCGGCGATGCGTTCGACGTACCAGCGGTCCACGAGGGCGGCGCCGGCCCCGGTCAGTACCAGCGGGACGACGGAACCGAGGTGTGGGGTGACCACCCCGGCCCAGGCAGGTATGGATGGCTCGCCCTCCTCCGCCAGGGCCCGGCGCACGGCTCGGCGTGCGGACCCGCCGTGCCCCACCGCTACCAGCGGCATGGTGGCGACCTCGGTCAACGGGACCGGTCCGGGGGCCCGCTGGCTGTCCGGTGCCAGGGCCAGCCAGATGTCGTGGTACCCGAGCTCCTCACTGACGATCGAGGAGGCCGGCGGCAACGGCAGGTAGCTGACGGCCAGTTCGTACCGGCCGTCGGTCAGGGCGTGCACGAGCTCCTGGTCGTCCGGCGCGTTCTCCACCAGGACCTCCAGCCGCGGGTACGCCTGGCGGAACCGGCCGATCGCCTGCGCCAACGGGTCCACGGCCACCGAGGTGTGCGCCACCAGTTCCAGCCGACCGGTGTGCAGCGAGCTGATGTCGGAGACTGCCGCCTGCGCCGCTTCGCGGGCCTGCAGCAGGAGCCTGGCCGGCTCCACCAGCGCCGAGCCCGCCTCGGTGGGCACGGCGCCACGGGGGGTGCGGACGAACAACTGGACCCCAGCCCGCTTTTCGAGGGACCGGATCGCCTCGGAGAGGGACGGCTGGGCCACGCGCAACTGCTGCGCGGCCGGGGTGATGCCTCCGTTGTCCACCACCGCGAGGAACTGCTCTGCCTGGCGCAGGTCGGTGAAAGGCAGCTCGCCGTGCCGATGGGGAACCGTCATGCCTGTTCCTCCCAGCTGTGGAAGCGGCTGGCCGGTACCTGCTGCGCGAGGTCGGCCAGCGCCGTCCCCACCGGCGTCAACTGCCCTGGGAGGTAGGCGAGTCCGTACGGCTGACGGAGCGCCGGCGTCAGCTGTCGGGTCTGCGCGCCCCGCGTGGCCGCCCAGCTCGCCAGAGGACCGGGCAGGAACGACATGCCGGCACCGGTGAGCACGAGCGGCACCACCATCTCCCGGTGGGCGACCTCCACCGCGACCCGCAGCCGAACGCCGTGGGCGGCGAGGTGGTCGGCCACCAGTTGCTGCTGGCTGCTGGCTCCGGTGACGCCCACTGCGTCGCGTTCAGCGAGCTCCCGCACGGGCAGTGGGTCGGCCAGGCCCGGCTCGCCGGGTGGGAAGACGGCCAGGAGGTCGTGCGTGCCCAGCTCGTGTACGGCCAGTGCGGGTTCGCGCAGCGGCAGGTAGGTCAGGGCGATCTCGGCGCGCCCGCCCGCCAGCGCGGGCGGGACGTCCGCGTCCTGTTCGGCGATATGGACCCGGACCTGCACGTCGGGGAACAGCTTGCGGAAGCGGCCCAGCAGGCCGGCGCCCGGGGTGACGGCCAGTACCGGGGTGGTGACGAAGTCGAGCACGCCCGTGAGGTTCCCGCCGGACTGGTCGATGACGTCCCGGGCTCGGCGCAGCTCCCGCAGCAGGCGTCGGGCGTGTGGGACGAACGCCTGCCCGGCCGGTGTCAGCACCGCTCCCCGGTTCAGCCGGTGCAGCAGGGGCGTGCCCAGCTCCCGTTCGAGCACGCCGAGGGCCTGGGAGAGCGAGGGCTGGGCAACGTCCAGCGCCGCGGCCGCGTGTCCGAGGCTGCCGTGCTCGGCGACGGCGAGGAAGTACGTCAACTGCTGACTGTTCATTCACGGTCACCATACCCGCCGCGAGGCGGGCCGCTGGGTTCAGCGGCCCTGCCAGCGGGGTGGGCGCTTGTCTGCGAAGGCCCGTGCGCCCTCGGCGGCGTCCTGGGAGTGGAGGACCGAGGCGACCACCTCGTCCTGGAGCCGGAAGGCGTCGGATTCCGGCAGGTCGACTCCTTCGGCCAGCATCCGCTGGACGGCGGCGACGGCCAGCGGGGCGTTGGCGGCGATCATCTCCGCGAGCTCCAGCGCCGCCGCGAGGGCGCCACCGGGCTCGGTGAGCCGGTTGACCAGGCCCAGTGCGGCCGCCCGGTCGGCGGCCAGGGGCCGGCCGGTGAGCAGCAACTCGGCCGCGACGGTGGGCGGGATGCGGCGGGGCAGGCGGACCAGTCCGCCTTCGGGGGCGACGATGCCGCGGGTGACCTCGGGAAGTCCGAAGCGGGCGTCGTGGGCGGCGACGACGAGGTCACAGGCGAGGACCATCTCGGTGCCCCCGCCCAGGGCCCAGCCCTCGACGGCGGCGATCAGCGGGGTGGTGCGGGCGGCGCGGGTCAGCCCGCCGAAGCCGCGGCCGTCGAGGACCGGGCTCTCGCCGCGGGCGAATGCCTTCAGGTCCATGCCGGCGCTGAAGGTGCCGCCGCTGCCGGTGAGGATGCCGACGCGAAGGCCGGAGTCGCCCTCCAGCAGGTCGAGCGCGGCGGCCAGGGCCTGGGCGGTGGGGCGGTCCACCGCGTTGCGGGCCTCGGGGCGGTTGAGGGTGATGACCAGGACGCCGTCGCGGCGCTCGGTGCGGACCAGGGGCTCTGCGGTCGGCTGCTGTTCGGTGCTGGGCATGGCGCGATCCTTTCAGGATGTAGCGGGGTCGGATCAGTTCTCGTCCGCCGGCGGCCGGCCGAGTACGGCGGCGAGCTGCTCCGGGGTGTAGCCGAGCTCGGTCAGCACGGATTCGGTGTCCTCGCCCAGCTCGGGGCAGTGGCGGCGCACGCCCGGGGCGGAGTCGGAGAAGCGCACCGGGCTGCCGATGACGCGGTAGCCGCCGACCTGCGGGTGCTCCTGGACGTCGAACAGGTGGCCGTCGCTCCAGTACGGGTGCTCGCCCATGTGGTCGAGGTCCATGACGGGGGCGAAGGGGATGCTGTGGGCGGAGCAGAACGCCTCCCACTCGGCCGTGGTGTAGCCGTCGGTGTAGCGGGCGAGCAACTCGTAGAGCTCACCGATCTTGGACTGGAAGTTCTCCCGGGTGAAGCGCGTCATCTCCTCGGGGTGGCCGACGAAGGTGAAGAACGCCTCCGCGTCGCGGTAGTTGTACGGGAGGATGCAGGCGTAGTCGTCCTTGGTCGGGAAGGCCACGTGCCCGGGCTCCAGCGAGCGGGGGAAGCCGACCGGCCCGGCCGGCGGCTCGTACGCCCGGCCGCCGATGTGCTCGACGAGGGTGAAGGCGAACATGGTGTCCGCCATCGGGACCTCGACGTGCTGCCCTTGGCCGGTGCGCTGACGACCCAGGAGGGCGGCGAGGACGGCGTAGGCGATGGTCAGTCCGCACACCTTGTCGGCGAGTGCGGTGGGGACGTAGTACGGCCTGCCGGTGACCCGTTTCATCAGGCCGACCATGCCCGAGGCGGCCTGGACCACCTCGTCGTAGGCGGCGTAGTCGGCGGCGACCGAGTCCGAGCGGAAGCCCTGGGCGTTGCAGTACACCAGGCGGGGGTTGGCCTCGGCCAGGTCCTCGTAGGCGAGGCCGAGCTTGCGCAGGGCGCGCGGGCGCATGTTGGTGACCAGCGCGTCGGCGGTGGCGATCAGGTCCAGGGCGGCCTGCTTGCCCTCGGGGGTCTTCAGGTCGAGGCGGACGCTGCGCTTGTTCCGGTTGAGGTTGAGGGACAGGGCGCCGATGCTCTCGGCGTCCCGCCGGTGCATGAGGCGCGTGACGTCGCCGGCCGGCGATTCGATCTTGATGACGTCGGCGCCCAGGTCTCCGAGGATCTGACAGGCATAGGGGCCCATGACGACGCTGGCCAGGTCGATGACGCGCAGGCCGTCGAGGGGGCGGGTGGCGGCCGGGGGCTGGGTAGTGGACATGAGCGGGATCATCCCTTCGCGGAACACGGGTGACGGCGGGGTGGACGGACGCAGGGGGCGCCGGGGGACGGCGGCTCAGACGAAGGCGCTGATGCCGGTGGCGGCGCGGCCCACGATGAGGGAGTTCATGTCGCGGGTGCCCTCGTAGGAGTACAGGGCCTCGGCGTCGGCGAAGAACCGGGCCGCCTTGTGCTCCAGCAGGATGCCGTTGGCGCCGAAGACCTCCCGGGCCCAGGCGACGGTCTCACGCATGCGGGTGGTGCAGAACATCTTGGCCAGGGCGGCCTGGGCGTCGTTCAGCGTGCCGTCGGCCTGGAGTCCGGCCATCCGGACGGCCAGGGCCTGGCAGGCGGTGATGTTGGCGAGCATGCGCGAGAGCAGGTCCTGGACGAGCTGGAAGCTCGCGATGGGCTTACCGAACTGCTCGCGCTCGACCGCGTAGGCCCGGGCTGCTTCGTAGGCGCCCATCGAGCAGCCGATGGCGAACCAGGCGACGCCTCCTCGGGTGGTCTTCAGCACCCGGGCGGTGTCCCGGAAGGATTCGGCGCGCTGCAGCCGGTTCGCCTCGGGGACGCGGACGTCGGCCAGGACGATGTGGGCGTTCTGCACGCCGCGCAGGGCGATCTTTCCCTCCAGCTTCCGCGCGGTGAACCCGGGGGTGCCCCGTTCCACCACGAAGCCCTTGACCTGGTCGTCGGCCTCGTCACGGGCCCAGATGACGACGAGGTCGGCGAAGGTGGCGTTGCCGATCCACTTCTTCTCGCCGTTCAACACCCAGGTGTCTCCCTCGCGGCGGGCCGTGGTGAGCAGCCCGCCGGCGGTTCCGGAGCCGACCAGGGGTTCGGTCAGCCCGAACGCGCCGATCTTCTCCCAGCGCACCATCTGCGGCAGCCACCGCTCCTGCTGCTCCGCAGAGCCGCACTCGCGGATCGAGCCCATGCCCAGGCCGTTGTGGACGCCGTAGAAGGTGGCGAAGGACGGGTCGGTCCGCGCCATCTCCATGCTGATCAGGCCCTTGAGGAGCGGGCTCTGGCCGGTGACTCCGGGAGCGTCGCCGGGCAGTCCGGTGATCTCCAGGTCGCGGACGGCGTCCATGAGGTGGAGCGGGGACTCGGCGCGCGCCCACAGCTCGTTGGCGGTCGGTTCGACCTTCTCGGCGAGGAAGGTGCGGACCCGCTCCAGGGTCTCCCGCTCCTGGCTCGACAGAAGGTCCTTCACTCGGAAGAAGTCGCCTTCGACAGCGGCGGGGTCGATCTTCTTGTGCTGCGTGGACATGGGATGTCCTCCCTGGTGAGAGCCGAAGGCCGTCCGCATCGCTGCGAGGCGGTCTTCTTCCAGTGGACGGCCCGCGCTCGAATAGATCAAATACCTGTTCGCATGGATATCCCAAGGAATTTCCTATGCCGATGCCCGGGCGGGGCCTTCCTTGACGCTGTCGCCGGAACGGGCGTACGGTCCGAAAGAGACAACAGGTTGGTAAATGCAACTAGGCAGGTCATGCCATGCACGAACACGATGTCTCCCGAACCCTCACCACCCCCCTCGGCGCGCCGGCCTACCCGCCGGGTCCGTACCGCTTCACCGACCGCGAGTACCTCAACATCACCTACCGGACCGACCCCGAGGTGCTGCGCGCCCTGGTGCCCGAACCGCTGCGGGCGCCGGAACCGCTGGTGCGCTTCGAGGTGATGCGGATGCCGGACGTCACGGGGCTGGGTGACTACACCGAGTCCGGCCAGGTCATCGCCGTCGAACACGAAGGTGAGCGCGGCGAGTTCAACCTCGCGATGTACGTGGACAGCCTCCCCGCCATCGCCTCCGGCCGCGAACTGGGCGCCTACCCGAAGAAGTTGGGTCGCCCGCGCCTGTACGTCGACTCGGACACCCTGGTCGGCACACTCGACTACGGCAGCCTGCGGGTCGCCACCGCCACCATGGGCTACAAGCACCGCCCGCTGGACCACGCCGCCGCCCGCGCGGAACTGGCCGTCCCCACCTTCATGCTCAAGACCGTCCCCGGCTACGACGGCCGCCCGCGGATCTGCGAACTGGTACGCGCTCAGATCTCCGACCTCACCGTCAAGGGCGCCTGGAGCGGACCCGCCCGGCTCCAGCTCCTCGCCCACGCGCTGGCCCCGCTGGCCGACCTTCCGGTGCTGGAAGTCGTCAGCGCCAGCCACATCCTGACCGACCTCACCCTCGGTCGTGCCGAAGTGGTCCACGACTACCTCGCCGCATGACCGGCCGCACCACCGCAAGGAGAAGCACCATGGCACCGACAGACGTTCAGCACACCCTCGGCTCCTACCGCCGGGCGACGGTCGTGGGGGTCGGCGTCATCGGCATCTCCTGGACCGGGCTCTTCCTGGCCCGGGGACTGGAGGTCACCGTCAACGACCCCAGGCCCGAGGCCGAACACGAAGTGCGCACCGGCCTCGACCAGCTCCTGCCGGCGCTGGCAGACCTGGGACTGCCCACTGGAGGCTTGACCGACCGCCTCCGGTTCGAGGCCGACCTCGCCACCGCCGTCGCCGAGGCGGACGTGGTCCAGGAGAACGGCCCCGAGCGCCTGGAGCTCAAGCAGGAGCTGTGGGCCCTCATCGAGCAGGCCGCGCCCGCCCACGCCCTGCTCGCCACCTCCACCTCCGGCATCCCCGCCTCCGACATCGCCAGAAGCCTGAGGCAGCCCGAGCGCCTCGTCGTCGGACACCCCTTCAACCCGCCGCACCTGGTGCCGCTGGTGGAGATCGTCCCCGGCGAGCAGACCTCCGCCGAGACCGTCGAGCGGGCCCGCGCCTTCTACGCCGCCCTCGGCAAGAGGCCGCAGGTGCTGCGCAGGGAAGTCCCCGGCTTCGTCGCCAACCGCCTCCAGTCGGCGCTGTTCCGTGAGTGCGTGCACCTGGTCGCGGAAGGCGTGGTCACCGAAGCCGAGCTCGACGACATCGTCACCTCCTCCATCGGGCTGCGCTGGGCGGTCGCCGGCCCGTTCCGCACCTTCCACCTCGGAGGCGGCCCCGGTGGCCTTCCCCACTTCATCGCGCACCTCGGCAAGGGAATGGAGGCACGCTGGCGCGATCTCGGCAATCCCACGTTCGACGAGCCCACCGTCACCCTCCTCACCGAGCAGGCGCGCCAGGATTTCGGCGACCGCACCGTGGCCGACCTCGCCGCCGAGCGAGACCAGGCCCAGATCGCCCTGATGCGAGCCCTGGACGGGCTCCCCGGCTGAGGCACGACCGCGCGTGGGCCGAGGACTGTCCTGGGCCCCCGACCGCGCCACCGCCCGAATTCCCCGTCTTTCCTGACACTGCGATCCGCCCTATCCGAAAGAATTCCCATGGCTGAGAACCAAGAAGCACACGTGGTGGACGCGACGGCCGAGGCGACGGGTGGCTGCCCGGTCGCGCACGGGCGCGCCGCGCACCCGACCGAGGGCGGTGGCAACCGCCAGTGGTGGCCGGAGCGGCTGAACCTGAAGATCCTCGCCAAGAACCCCGCCGTGGCCAACCCGCTCGGCGAGGAGTTCGACTACGCCACGGCGTTCAACTCCCTCGACCTGCCGGCCGTCAAGCGGGACATCGCCGACGTACTGACCACTTCGCAGGACTGGTGGCCGGCCGACTACGGCAACTACGGCCCGCTCATCATCCGGATGGCCTGGCACAGCGCCGGCACCTACCGGATCCACGACGGCCGCGGCGGCGCCGGCGCCGGCCAGCAGCGCTTCGCCCCGCTCAACAGCTGGCCGGACAACGCGAACCTCGACAAGGCCCGCCGGCTGCTGTGGCCGGTCAAGAAGAAGTACGGCCAGAACCTCTCCTGGGCCGACCTGATGGTCCTGGCCGGCAACGTCGCCCTGGAGTTGATGGGCTTCGAGACCTTCGGCTTCGGCGGTGGCCGTGCGGACCTCTGGGAGCCCGACGAGGACGTCTACTGGGGCCCCGAGACCACCTGGCTCGCCGACGAGCGTTACACCGGTGACCGCGAGCTGGAGGCCCCGCTCGGCGCGGTCCAGATGGGCCTGATCTACGTCAACCCCGAAGGCCCGAACGGCAATCCGGACCCGATTGCCGCCGCCCGCGACATCCGCGAGACGTTCCGCCGGATGGCGATGAACGACGAGGAGACCGTCGCCCTCATCGCGGGCGGTCACACCTTCGGCAAGACCCACGGCGCCGGCCCGGCGACCAACGTCGGCCCCGACCCCGAGGCCGCCCCGCTGGAGCAGCAGGGCCTCGGCTGGAAGAACGACTTCGGCACCGGCAAGGGCGGCGACACGATCACCAGCGGCCTCGAAGGTGCCTGGACCAACACCCCGACCACCTGGGACAACAGCTTCTTCGAGATCCTCTTCGGCTACGAGTGGGAGCTCACCAAGAGCCCCGCCGGCGCGCACCAGTGGAAGCCGAAGGACAGCGCCGGCGCGGGCACCGTGCCCGACGCCCACGACCCGTCCGAGCGCCACGCGCCGACCATGCTCACCACCGACCTCGCGCTGCGCCTGGACCCGGTCTACGAGCCGATCTCGCGTCGGTTCCTGGAGAACCCCGCGGAGTTCGCGGACGCCTTCGCCCGCGCCTGGTTCAAGCTGACCCACCGCGACATGGGCCCGATCGTGCGCTACCTCGGCCCGGAGGTCCCCACCGAGCCACTGCTGTGGCAGGATCCGCTGCCAGCGGTGACGCACGAGCTCGTCGACGCCGCCGACATCGCCGCCCTCAAGGCCCAGGTCCTCGCCTCCGGCCTGTCGGTCGCCCAGCTGGTGTCCACCGCCTGGGCCTCGGCCGCGTCCTTCCGCGGCAGCGACAAGCGCGGCGGCGCCAACGGCGCCCGCATCCGCCTCGCGCCGCAGAGCAGCTGGGAGGCCAACCAGCCTGACCAGCTGGCGGCGGTGCTGCGCACCCTGACAGGGATCCAGGAGTCCTTCAATGCCGCGCAGAGCGGCGGCAAGCGGATCTCGCTCGCGGACCTGATCGTGCTCGCCGGCGCCGCGGTCGTGGAGAAGGCCGCCAAGGCGGCAGGCTTCGACGTGACGGTGCCGTTCACGCCGGGCCGTGCGGACGCCTCGCAGGAGCAGACCGACGCGGAGTCGTTCGCCGCGCTGGAGCCGGCCGCCGACGGGTTCCGCAACTACCTCGGGAAGGCCGTCCGGCTGCCGGCCGAGTACCTGCTGCTCGACCGGGCGAACCTGCTCACGCTGAGCGCCCCCGAGATGACCGTCCTCGTCGGTGGCCTGCGGGTGCTGGGCGCCAACCACCAGCAGTCCTCGCTCGGTGTCTTCACCACCACCCCCGAGTCGCTGACCAACGACTTCTTCGTCAACCTGCTCGACCTGGGCACGACGTGGTCGGCCACGGACGGGGACGCGAACACCTTCGAGGGCCACGACGCCGCCACCGGCGAGGTCAAGTGGACCGGCACCCGGGCCGACCTCGTCTTCGGGTCCAATTCCGAGCTGCGCGCGCTCGCGGAGGTCTACGCGAGCGACGACGCGAAGCAGAAGTTCGTGACGGACTTCGTCGCGGCGTGGGACAAGGTCATGAACCTCGACCGGTTCGACCTCGTCTGACCCGGCGGATCATGACGTCCGGGCCGGCCCACACGGGCCGGCCCACACGCCTTTGCGGCGCGCCGCCTTCGTCCTGATGGCCCTGTGCGAGGCCGTCGCCCGCCGCATCACCGCCGCATCACCGGGGCCTCGCCGTTCGCTCGGCCGCGTCGGTCCGGTCAGGCGGCTGCGTTGTAGCGCTCAAGACAGCGGCGGAACTGCCGGAGGTCCTCGTCCGCCCAGTCCGCGAGGCGCTCCAGAAAGGCCAGACGGCGCTGCTCGTTGGCCTGCTCCACGGCCCTGTGACCGGCAGCCGAGGGGCGCAGGATCTGGCCCCGGTGGTCGGCGGGGTCGGTCTCGCGGACCACCAGCCCCAGCTTCTCGAGCGCGCCGACCTGTCGGCTGACGGTCGATTTGTCGAGCATGAAATAGGTGGCGAGGTCGGTTGCCCGGCAGCCGCCACGCTCGGTCATGACGGTGAGCATGCTGTAGGCGACCAGCGGCATTCCGGGGTACAGACCCCCGGCGCGGCTACGGGAGCGCCGGGCGAAGGCCGTCAGCTCGCGCTGGATCGACTGCAGGGTCTCCTCGGAGGTAGGGGTTCGAACTGTCGCGTCCATGGTTGTATAGTACATGTTAATGGTTGCATTTACCAACGATCATGGATGGGCCCGGCCCGGGCGCCAGACCTGCTCCACCGTCGCCACCAGGAGGGACCGTACGGACATGAAGGCATCACACGGGGCCGCGCCGACCCAGCACACTGCCACCCACCACGCCGCACCGAGCCGCTGGCACAGCATCGGGCACCTGGCCGTGCACCTGCTCACACCGCTGCTGATGTGCCTGGGCATGGCGCTCGCCTACCAGGGCGCCTTCCACCAGCCCGAGCCCCACCACCTCAAGGTCGCCGTGGTCGGCACCACCGCGCCGAACCAGGTGCTGGCCCAGACCATCAAGGACAAGGCCGGCGACGCGCTCGACGTCACCACGCTGCCCGACCGGCAGAGCGCCGAGCAGCAGCTGCGCGACCGGGACCTGGTCGGCGCGTACGTACCCGATGTCAAGCATCCGCAGCTGCTCGTCGCCAAGGCCAACTCCGACACCTCCGAGGTGGCCGCCGAGGCGGTCTTCCAGACCGTCGCCGCGCACCAGGGCGTGCCGCTGACCGTCACCGACGTCGCGCCGCTGGCCGCCGGCGACCCCACGGGGCAGGGGATCTTCTTCCTGCTGGTCGCCCTCAGCATCGGCTCCTACGCCAGCGTCGCGGTGATCGGCACCGCGGGTGCGGTGCTCGGCATGGGCACACGGGCGCTGGTGGGGCTGGTGACCTCGCTCGTCGTCAGCATGATCGGCATGGTCACCGCGGGGCCCGTGTTCCACGTCGTCGACCACGACAGGCTCGCGGTCTGGGGGCTCAGCTGGCTCTACTCGGCGGGCATCGTCGCCATCGGCACCGGTCTGCACACCTTCCTCAAGCGGTGGACCACACTGACCATGATGGTGCTGTTCGTGATGCTCAACTTCACCACCTCCGGCGGCATCTTCCGGCCTGACCTGCAGAACGGCTTCTTCGGCGCGCTGCACGCGTTCTGGAACGGCGCCGGGTTCGTCGAGGGCGTGCGCAGCATCCTGTACTTCGACAGCGGTGCGGGCCTCGGCGGTCGGGTGCTCTCGCTCGCACTGTGGTTCGCGGCCGGGCTGGCGCTGCTCGTCGTCGCCGGCGTCCACGAGCGGCGCCGCCGGGTGACCGCTCCGGCGGCCGAGATCAGGCCCGACGAGCTCACCGAGGACCAGCTGGAGGAACTGGAGGAGGCTGTCGGGGTCTGACGCGAGCATCCCGCAGCGGGGGCGCCAGCGTGCCGGCGCCCCCGGGTGGCAGCGCCGGCGGACCCCGCCCGACGATGGTGCTGACGGGCCTGCGAGGCCGAACGTTCCCGGGCCCGGGCAGGCAGCCGGAAGGACGCGCAATGGCGAGGACAACAGGCAGGGGCACGCAGCCCCCGTTGCCCGCCGAGACCGAGGCCGCGCTGGCGAGCCTGTACGACGGCTCCCCGGTCGGCCTGCTGGTCTGCGACACCCGACTGCGCGTGCTCCGCACCAACCCGGCACTGGAACGGTTGCTCCGCACCCCGGCGTCCACCCTCCGCGGTAGCGGGATCGAGCAGGTGCCGGCGCTCCTCGGGCGGGACGGAGCAGCCGGGGCCGTCGCCGCCCGGGTGCGCGCGGTGCTGGAGACCGGAACGCCGGATCTGGACACCATAGTCCGGTACTCGCCCGAGGCAGGGCCGGGGCTGCTGTGGTCGATCTCCTGCTTCCCGCTCACCGACGCCGCGGGCCGCCTGCTCGGCGCCGTCTGCACCCTCACCGACGTCACCGCCCGGGAACGGGCCCGGGAGCAGTTTGCGCTGCGGCGCGAAGCCGCCACCCGGATGGGATCCGCCACCAACGCGGCCGGCATCGCCGGGGAGCTCGCGCAGGCGGCGGTGCCGGCTGTCGCCGATCTGGTCCTGGTCGACCTGCTGGACACCGACCCCGTCGGCGAGGAACCGCCCCCGGACCCCACGCGCGACACCGTGCGGCTGCACCTCGCCGCGCAGCACGCGGCCACCGGTATCGAGCCCCTCACGGACCTGCCCATCCAGGCGCAGGTCGCTCCAGGCACTGCCGAAGCCACCTGCCTGGCCGATGGCCGCCCACTGGTGGTCGACGACCTGGAGCAGGCCGCCGACTGGCGCGCCGAGCATCCACAGCGCGCCACCGAGGCGCTCGACCGCGGCACCCACACGCTGCTGACCGTGCCCCTGCGGGCCGCCGGAACCGCCCTCGGCCTGGCGCACTTCTACCGCCGCCGGTCACGAGGCCCGTACGACTCGCAGGACCTCGCACTGGCCGAGGATCTCGCCGCCGACGCCGCCCTGCGGCTCGACAGCGCCGCGAGCCGTGCCCGGGAGGCCGCCACCAGCAGCGTCCTGCAAGCCAGGATGCTGCGCGGGGGCGTGTTCATCCCCACCCGGCTGGCCCACACCCGGCTGAACCTCGACGGTGGCGTCCACCACGGAGACGGCGCCAACTGGTGCGAGGCCGTGCCGCTGTCCGGCGCCCGCGTCGCCCTGGTCGTCGGCGACGCCACCGGCCGCGGCATCCAGGCCATCGCCCGTGCCGGCCGCATCCGCACCATAGTCCGAGCCTTGGCCGGCCTCGACCTCGACCCCGACGAACTCCTCACCTACCTCGACCGTCTGGCCCGGCGTGCCCTGGACGCCTACCGCGCCGACGGCCGACCCGCCGGGGCGATCCCCACCTGCCTGTACGCCGTGTACGACCGCATCACCGGACAATGCTCCGTCGCCAGCGCCGGCCTGCCCGCACCGGTCCTGGCCCGACCGGGACACCCCGCCGAGCGGCTGAACATGCCCATCGGCCCACCTCTGGGCACCGGCGGCCCACCCTACGAGATGACCAGCCTGTGCCTGCCCGACGACACCGTGCTCGCAATCCACACCACCGGCCTGCGCTGTTCACAGCGCGTCGATGCGACCGACGACACGCACCCGTTCCTCGCCACCCTGGCCCGGACGGACCTGCCGCTCGAGGACCTCGCCGGGGCCGCGGCCGACGCGGCTCTCGCCAGCCGGCCGCCCGACGACGACACCTCCCTGTTGCTCGCCCGGGCCCGCACCCTGCCCGGGGACGACGTCGCGACCTGGGACCTGCCCGCCGATCCCGCCGTCGTCTCCCGCGCCCGCTCCCTGGCGTGCCGCCAACTCGCGGCCTGGGGCGCCGAGGACGCGACCCCGCTCACCGAGCTCATCGTCAGCGAACTGGTCACCAACGCCATCCGCTACGGCCGCGCCCCGATCACCCTCCGCCTGATCCACGACGAGGACCTGCTCTGCGAGGTCTCCGACGCCTCCAGCACCTCACCACACGTGCGCCACGCCGCCGACACCGACGAGGGCGGCCGCGGCCTGTTCATGGTCGCTCAGCTCGCCGACGCCTGGGGCACCCGCTACAGCCACACGGGCAAGACCATCTGGGCCCAACAGGCCCTCGCCGCCTCGGACGAGAGCCCGCCCAGCACGGACTGAACCGATGACGGGCCCGGCGGCCAGGGCCCGCCCGCCTTGTCCTGGTGCCGGAAGGCGCCCGTGCGGGAGTGACACCCGCCGCTCGCCCTGGTCGTCGCCGGGGCCCCTGGGAGGTCGCAGAGGTGCCGGGGGCGGCGTGTGGGCGTATCGTCCGGTTCATGAGCGAGAGGCAGATTCCGCTCGGACGGGTGCTGCCATCGACGGCATGGGCGTACCGCTTCCTCGGCTCCCCGGACGCGGTTCGAATAGCAGGACGGTGACCATGCCCGCCCGTGACGCGCCCGGTGCTCCGCACACTGAGAGCTTGCTGAGCGACGGCCTGACCGAGGCCATGCGGCAGGTCGGTGCCCACGTGGGAGGCGTGTTCCTCCTGGTGCAGGGGGACCGAGTCCTACGGCTGGCGGTGATGAAGGGACTGCCACGAGAGTTTGTCAGGGCATACGAGCGGACTCCGATCAGGGCGCCGAGCCCGGTCTCCGACGCGTTGCGGACGGGTTCCCTGGTGTGGGTGGGGCCGGGAGAGATGGTGCACCGCTACCCGCGCGTCGCTCTGTCCACCCCCTACCGGCATGCCCTCGCCGCCCTCCCGCTCGCGACCGCCTCGGCCACGTACGGCTCGATGTTCCTGTTGTGGCCGGGCTCCCGCTCCGACCAGCCGTCCCATCGAGACTTTGCCAACGCCGCTGCGTTTAGCGTCGTGGGCGAGTTGCAAGCCCGTCTTCCATGATCTTGACCTCGGTATGGAGGGTGTAGTTCTGGGCGGTGGCGGG
>NZ_JBICZB010000084.1:0-30027 GCF_043201815.1 Kitasatospora sp. NPDC048296 | reverse complement strand
ATGGTACTGCAGGGGGGACCCTGTGGGAGAGTAGGACGCCGCCGAACAATCATTCAGAAGAACCCCCATCCGGATCCCGGATGGGGGTTCTTCGCATTTTCGGACCATCTCAACCGGCGGGTGTTGCTCCGACCACCGACAGGTGGACCTAGGTCTACCTCGGAATTGGGGTGCCATGGCCAGTGTCCGGAGCCGGTCGTTCGTGAACACTGATGAAGGACGATCGGTACCGGCATCAGGAGCTTGCGTGACCACAGTGACCAGCACGAGCGGCACGTCCGTACGTGCGCAGACTCGGGCGGCCTTCGAGGCCGGCGTCCAGGGACTGGCCAGGCTGGCTCAGGTGGCGCTGGCCGCGGCCGCGGGGTTCGCGCTGCCGGTGGTGGCGGCCGTCCTCACGGGGGTGGCGACGGCCCAGTTGCTCATGGACTACTCCCCGGCGCCCCTGATCGCCCTCGTGGCCGCGCTGGTCGCCGGCTCCGTGGTGGCCACCGCCTTCGTCCGGAGGACCGCGGACCGTACCCGCAGGTTCCTGGAACGCTGGTACGGCATACGTCTTCCGGCGGCCTACGAGCCGCGGCCGGAGCTGGAGTCGGACGAGCGCGGGCACTGGTGGACGGGGTACTCCTACCACCGCTCGCGGACGGTCGCGAAGTTCGCGCAGCTGGTCCACTGGGGCCTGCGGGACCGCACCACCCGCGCCGAGCTGGCCTGGTTGGTGGTGAACCCCGTCCTTGCTGCCGCCTTGGCCGGTCCGGTGGTGCTGCTGCTGGTGCTGGGTGCCGCCTACACCCTGGCGGGGCCGGTTCCCGCGGACGGGTTCGGCCCGATGAGCCCGCGCATGATGTCGGTCCTGCTGAGCATCGGGGTCGGGATCGGCATGGTGCTCGCCGGGATACTCGTCGCACCGTACGCGGTGCGCGGGTACGCGGAGGTGGCCCGCCGGGTGCTGGACCAGGACGGTCGGGCCACGCACGCCCAGCTGACCAGGCGGGTGGCCGAGTTGACCGAGACCCGGGCGGACGCGGTGGGCAACCAGGCGGCCGAACTGCGGCGGATCGAGCGTGATCTGCACGACGGAGCCCAGGCGAGGCTGGTCGCGATCGGGATGACGCTGGGCACCATCGAGCACCTGATGGACACCGACCAGGCCGCCGCGCGGGAACTGCTCTCCGAGGCCCGGCAGTCCTCGGCCCGGGCGCTGCAGGAACTGCGCGACCTGGTCCGCGGTATCCACCCGCCGGTGCTCGCCGAGCGCGGACTGGGCGATGCCGTCCGGGCGTTGGCGCTGGACAGCGCGCTGCCGACGGAGGTGTTCGTGAGCCTGCCGGACCGGCTGCCGGCTCCGGTGGAGGCCGCCGCGTACTTCAGCATCTGCGAGCTGCTGGCCAACGCGGCCAAGCACTCCGGGGCGGACCAGGTGTGGGTGGACATCCTGTACCGGGCCGGCTCCCTACGGGTCACGGTGACGGACGACGGCGTGGGTGTGGCGGATCCGTCCCGGGGCACGGGCCTGCGCGGGATCGAACGCCGATTGGGTACCTTCGACGGTGCCCTCGCCATCGACAGCACGTCGGGCGGTCCCACCACCATCACCTTGGAGTTGCCGTGCGAGTTGTCCTCGCCGAGGACCTCTACCTCCTTCGCGAAGGCCTGATCCGGCTACTGGAAGCGCACGGCTTCACCATCGCGGCCGCCGTGGAGACCGGCCCCGAGCTGCTGGAGGCGCTGCTGACCCACCGCCCGGACGTGGCCGTGGTCGACGTCCGGCTGCCCCCGACGCTCACCGACGAGGGGCTGCAGGCGGCGCTCAAGGCACGCCGGGAGATCCAGGGCCTGCCGGTGCTGGTGCTGTCCCAGCACGTCCAGCAGCTGTACGCGCGGGAGTTGCTGGCCGACGGCACGGGCGGGATCGGCTACCTGCTGAAGGACCGGGTGTTCAACGCCGGCCAGTTCATCGACGCGGTCCGCCGGGTGGCTGCGGGCGGGACGGCGATGGACCCGGACGTGATCGCCCAGCTGATGCAGACCACCGCGCGCCGACCCGGCCCGCTGCTCGGGCTGTCCCCGCGCGAGCGCGAGGTGCTGGAGCTGATGGCCGAGGGCTGTTCCAATTCGGCGATCGCCGCCCGCCTCTCAGTGAGCGACGGCGCTGTGGCCAAGCACATCGCCAACATCTTCAGCAAGCTCGGACTCGCCCCGGACGAGGACGCCAACCGGCGGGTGATGGCCGTGCTCGCCTACCTCAACGGCACGGCGGGGCAGAACCGCTGACGGTCCGACCGGCCCCGGCGGAGGAGGTTGCTCCGTAGCGTGATGTGACACTCCAGGCTGCGGAAACGCTGAAACACGCGTACGAGTAAACTCCGATGGGCCGAGCCCGGAGGTTGCTCAGCCGTCCGGTGGCCCGATAGGCGGGAACCGGCAGCCGAGGCGCGTACGGCAGCAGCCGACATCCAGGGGTTGATAGACGTAATGGCACGCCCAACGCTCACCAAGGCCCATCGCGGCCTGCTCGGCCTGGTCGCGGCCGGCGCCTGCATCATCTCGGGCATCGGGTTCGCGGGTTCGTACAACGCGGTGCGCGAGTTGGCCCTGGAGAAAGGTTTCGGTGCCTTCTCCTACGCCTTCCCGATCGGCGTCGACGCGGGCATCGTGGTGCTCCTCGCCCTCGACCTGGTGCTGACCTGGCTGCGGATACCCTTCCCGATGCTGCGCCAGACGGCCTGGTTGCTGACCGTCGCCACCATCGCCTTCAACGCTGCCGCCTCGTGGGGCGACCCGCTCGGCATGGGGATGCACGCCGTCATCCCGGTGCTGTTCGTCGTCGTGGTCGAGGCCTCCCGGCACGCGGTGGGCCGGATCGCGGCGATCACCGCCGACCGTCACATGGAATCGGTCCGGGTGATGCGCTGGGTGCTCTCCCCGGTGCCGACCTTCCGGCTCTGGCGGCGGATGAAGCTCTGGGAGCTGCGCTCCTACGAGGAGGTCATCCGGCTGGAGCAGAACCGCCTGGTCTACCGCGCGCAGCTGCGCTTCCGGTACGGCCGTGGCTGGCGCCGCTCGGCGCCGATCCAGGCGCTGCTGCCGCTCAAGCTCGCCAAGTTCGGCGTCCCGCTGGACCCGTCGCTGCTCGACCGGCTGGACGAGGAGGCCCGCGAGCGCGAGGCCAAGGAGGTCCGGGCGGAGAAGGAGGTCAAGGAGCTCGAACTGCAGCTCCAGCAGAGCCGCGCCGCCACGGCCATCGCCTCGGCGGTTCCCGCGGTGGGCGGCCCGGTCCCCGCCCGCGCCGCGAGCGCGGCCCAGACCCAGCGGCCCCAGAACCCGCAGCAAGTCCGACCTGAGCCGTCCCAGGCGCAGGCGCAGGACAAGGACCAGCCCCAGGCGCAGCCCTCCGCCGAGGCCCAGGCCCCCGCAGCCCCCGCGGCTGCCGCGCCGATGTCCGCCGAGGTCGCCGCGCCGATGCTGGCGAAGCTGCACGCCGTCCGCCTGCGTGCCGCGCAGGAGCCGGAGGAGGCGGCGGACGCCGCCCCGCAGCCCCGTGGCGAGGAGCTGAACGTCTGGACCGAGCGCCCGGTCCGCACCACCGGCCACTCGGCCGACCCCGCACCGGGCGGGCGGGTGCCCGGCCAGGCCTCGCCGTGGTTCAAGCCGCCGCGCCCGGTCGCCGAGGAGCCCGTGCCGGTCCTTGCCCAGACGCCTCGGCCGCAGGCCCAGCACCCGGTCGTCCCGCAGGCCGAGCCGGGCGGGTCGCAGCAGGCCCCGGCCGCCCAGCAGGCCCAGGCCGAACGGCCGACCCAGCCCGAGCAGCCCGCTCCGGCCGAGGAGCCCGTCCAAGCCGAGCAGCCCGAACACCGCCCGGCGCCCACGGCCCTCGACCAGGACATCGCCTACGACGCCCTGGTCTCGTACATCGACAACCACGGCCACGAGCCCGACCCCCAGCGCCTCGCCGCCTGGCTCACCGCCGAGTACGGCGTCAGCGGCAAGGGCCCGGACGGCTCGGTCCACCCCAAGGAGGTGGCCGAGCTCTACCCGCAGCTTCGCGACCGCTACGCCGCCGCCGGGAGGGACTGAACCCGCGCCGACACCCTCGGTCCACCGCTCGGTCGGCCATTGACGCCCGACCCCGCCGGAGCTACCTTCGCCTCAACAAATTGTTGAAGCGCTGGTTCGGCATGGAGGAGTGCGGATGTCGCAGGTCGAGGTCGACGGAACCGGGCCGACGGGCGGGGCCTCCTTCTCCGCCGGCGCCCGCGCTGCCGTCGAGGCGCTGCTCGCCCCGGTGGACGCCGATCTGGGGCGCCGCTACCCGGGCGACTCCGGCACCCGGCAGCCGGTTCACACCGTCTACGTCCCGGCCGACGCCTTCGGCGCCGACACCGTGCGGGAGTGGGGCCGCCAGGCCGTGGAGGCCTTCGACACCCACGCCGGCACCCCCACCGAGCTCGCCCGCGCCCTCGGCGTCGCCGACGACGGGCTGCTCGCCGACGTGCACGCCCGGGTCCGCGCCAAGCTGCGGCGCGAGCCGATCGAGGACCTGCGGATCGACTTCGAGGACGGCTACGGCCCGCGCCCGGACGCCGAGGAGGACGCCGCCGCCGTCCGCGCCGCCGAACTGGTCGCCGCCGCGGTGGCCCAGGGCAGCGCGCCGCCGTACGTCGGCATCCGGATCAAGTGCATGGAGGCGCCCGTCCGTGCCCGCGGCATCCGAACCCTGGAGCTCTTCCTCGCCACCCTGCTGGCGAACGGCGGCCTGCCGGAGGGCCTGGTGCTGACTCTGCCCAAGGTCACCTACGCGGAGCAGGTCACAGCCCTGGTCCGGCTGCTGGAGGACTTCGAGCGCCGCGCCGGGCTGCCGGCCGGCCGGATCGGTTTCGAGATCCAGATCGAGACCACCCAGGCCATCCTCGGCCCGGACGGCCGGGCCACCGTCGCCCTCATGATCGAGGCCGCCGAGGGCCGTGCCACCGGGCTGCACTACGGCACCTTCGACTACAGCGCCTCCTGCGGGGTCAGCGCGGCCTACCAGAGCATGGACCACCCGGTCGCCGACCACGCGAAGGCGGTCATGCAGGTGGCCGCGGCCGGCACCGGGGTCCGGCTCTCCGACGGCTCGACCAACGTGATCCCCACCGGCTCCACCGAGCAGGTGCACGCCGCCTGGAAGCTCCACCACGACCTGGTCCGCCGCTCGCTGGCCCGCGCCTACTACCAGGGCTGGGACATGCATCCGGCGCACCTGCCGACCCGCTACGTCGCGGTGTACTCCTTCTACCGAGAGGGCCTGGCGGCCGCCGCCGCCCGGCTGGCCGCGTACGTCGCCAAGACGGGCGGGGACGTGATGGACGAGCCGGCCACCGCCCGGGCGCTCAGCGGCTACCTGCTGCGCGGCCTGGACTGCGGCGCCGTCGACCCGGCCGAGGTCACCGCGCTGACCAGCCTGGACCGCGCACAGCTGGACGCCCTGGCCGGTCGCTGACCCTCCGGTCGCCGACGCCCCGGCCGCCGACCCTCCGGTCGCGCGCCAACTAGGCTGGCGGTGCCGCCCCGGACGCCCGGGGTGCGCGCCGCCAGCCGTCGCCGTTCCCGGGAGAACCACCGCGCCATGTCCGCCACGCCGGAACCGACCGCCAGGCCGTACCTCACCATCCGGCGGGCCGGCAGCCACGAGACCGAGATCAAGAAGTCCCGTTTCATCTGCCACCTCGCCCGGGTCGCCGACGAGGACGAGGCGCAGGCCTTCATCGCCGGCATCCGCAAGCGGTACTGGGACGCCCGGCACAACTGCACCGCCTTCGTGGTCGGCGACGAGCAGCGCCGCGAGCGCTCCAGCGACGACGGCGAGCCCGGCGGCACGGCCGGGGTGCCGATGCTGGAGGTGCTGCGCCGGCGTGGCCTCACCGACACCGTCGCCGTGGTGACCAGGTACTTCGGCGGGATCAAGCTCGGCGCCGGCGGTCTGGTGCGGGCGTACGGGAACGCGGTGTCGGCCGCGGTCGACGAGATCGGCCTGCTGGAGCGGCGGCCGGTCGCGCTGCTCGCGGTGACGGCGGATCACGTACGCGCCGGGCGGGTGGAGAACGACCTGCGGGCCGCCGGGTACGCGGTGAGCGACCTCGTCTACGAGGCGGCCGGGGTGCGGATCGAAGTGGGCGTGCCGGAGCCGGAGGTGGCCGCGTTCCACACCTGGCTGGCCGAGGCGACCGGCGGTACCGCGGTGGCGGTCCCGGCCGGCCGCACCTATGTCGAGGTACCAGTCTGACCCACCGGTCGGGGAGCCCGCCCGGAGCTGTGGTGGCGCCGTGGTGGCGCCGGGGCGGCTGAGGCCCGAGCGCCCTCCGCCGGGTCGCTTTCCGTAGCCGAGCGGCCGCGCCGTGCGGAAGACCGCTTGAGTAGATTCACCCGAACGTAGTGTCGTGGCCCGGAGTTGGAACTTCCGCTCCGGGCCGTGGCGTTTCCTGGGCAAGGATCCGGCCGAACCGGACGAAAACCATCGATGGAGGACACCAGACCCCACCCCGCACCACGGAGGTATGCGCATGACCTCAGACCGCTCGCCGTCGCCCGCCGGTGCCGACCTACCCGGCCCCCGCGGCCCCGCGACGCCCTACCGGATGACCGTCACCACCACCCTCCCGCACGCCGAGGCCGTCGCCCTGGCCGACGAGCAGCTCGCCTCCTGGCTGAAGCAGGAGGGCTGCGAGGAGCCCCCGCCGGCCCACCGCGCCCCCGCCGGACCGGCCTCCGCCGGAACGTCCCTCGCCGCCGAACGCCTCCGTCTGGGCGACCGTGTCCTGCTGGACCGGGACCGAGGCCCGCTGCGCGGCCCGTCGGGCGCCGGCCGCTACGACCGCCGCCGCCTGCGCACCCCGGCCCCGCACGGCACCCGGCAGCTCACCCTCACCGTGGCCACCGGCGCCGAGGGCCGCACCTGGTTCCGGCTGGAGGCCGAGACCCACAGCACCGGCAGCGGTGTGCGCACTCCCTGCCGGGTGCCGGTGCCCGAGCTGGCCCGCACCCTGCTCCCGCTGCTCGACGCCAGCGACGGCCCGGCCGCCGTCCACCCCGTACCCCGGGTGATCACGGCCGACGAGGTCGACGCCCTGATCGACGAGCTGTGCGACCCGGAGCGCCGACTGCCCACCGTGGTCGCCAGCGTCCCGGTGAACCTCCCGCTCGACCGCTGGGTCGAGGACGTGGTCCGCCCGCTCTGCCGGCAGCTGCCCGGCCTCGCCACCGCCTACGTGCTGGACCCGGGCGCCCGCACCGGCTTCAACGTCGCGTTGGAGTACCACACCGTGTACGGCGGGGCGGTGCGCACCTACCTGCCCGAGGTCGACCCGGCCTCCCGGCAGGACGGCGCCCGGCATCCGGTGCTCGCCCGGGGCCGAATAGAACAGGACCTCCGCCGTGCCGCCGGCCTGCTCGCCCGCGAGCCGCGCCGCCTCGCCGCCGACCAGCCGCTGCCGCCGCCGCTCGCGGCCGTCCCGGTGCTGCGCGTCCCGCCGCCGCAACTCCGCCCGGCCGCCGACCATCCCGTGGTCACGAGCGCCGGTGCGACCGTCGACACGGCTGCCGACGTGGCCGCCGAACTGGCCGAGTTCGCCCGCGAGGAGCAGCAGGACCGCGCCGAGCAGCAGGCCAGGGCCGACGAACTGGAGCGGGTCCGGCGCACCCTGCGCCTGGAACACCGCGACCGCGGCCAGACCCGGGACGGCCACGAGGGCCGCCTGCGCACCGGCGCCCGCGGCCTGGCCGGCCGCCACTGCACCACCCCGGGCTCCGGCCCGGCCGTCGGCCAGCGCTCCGCCGCCCAGCCCTTCGGGTGGGTCGGCAAGCCCGAGACCTTCACCGACCTCATGGCCCGGCTCGGTGAGTTCCCGCTGCTCACCTTCACCGGCGACCAGAAGGCCGCGCTCGCCCTGGACGGACTCCAATGCGCCGGCGCCGGTTGGGCCCGGCTCGCCTGGGACGGTCTGACGGCCCTGCAGGAGTACGCCGAGGCGGCCGTGCGCGGCGCGGCCGGCGGAGACTTCAAGCAGTGGTGCGAGCACACCCCGGACGGCTGCCACCGCTTCCCGCCCCGCAAGGCGGTCCGCGGCGAGTCCCGGACGGTGTTCAGCCACACCAAGTGGAAACGCGAACGGATGCTGCCGGTCCCGGAACACGTGGACGCCTCCCGGCGCGCGTTCATGGGCGCGCACCTGCGGATCGGCGGCGGCCGCACCGCGCCCCGGCTGCACTACCTGGACGACTGTTCCGGCAGTGGCCGGATCTACGTCGGTTACATCGGTCTGCACCTGACCAACACCCGGACCAACTGACCGGCTTGGCTGACCGCTGAGCCCGTTCGGTGGACAATGTCCGGCAGGGGCGGGGCCGCGGGCCGGCCGGCCGCCCCGGGCAGGCGCCGGACGAGCATGGGGGAACGACGACCGATGCAGTACTCAGCTGACGGCCAGTCGGACGGCGCCGCCACCGTCCAGTTTCCCCAACCGGGCTTCCTCGCCTCGGTCTTCCGCGACCTCGGCGTCGACGAAGGTCCGGAACCGGGCGACCCCGCCGGTGGCCGGGCCGTACCCGGCCGCCCCGGCGAGGCGGCGGTGGGTGACGGCCCGTCCGTCCCCGGCCCGACACCCGGCCGTCCGATCGGCGATCCGGGTGACGGCTCGTCCACCTCGGGCTCCACCGCCCCCGGCTCCACCGACCCCGGGGACGGCATCGCCGCGCACGCCCGGGCCGCCGCCCTGACCCACCACCGCACACTCACCGTCCAGGCCGAGCACGACCGGCTGACCGACCTGCTGCGGCGGGCCGCGCTGCCCGTCTCGGCCATGGACTTCGAGAGTCAGCTGCGCCACTACGAACCCCGCCCCTACCCGGCCGACGGCCCGGCCGCCGCCGACCAGTCCGAGCCCCGCTGGGAGGACTTCGCCCCCGCCGAACCGGCCGCGGCTGACCCGGAGAGCGGTCCGTCCCGCCGCCTGCTCGACTCCGGCTACCAGCGCGAACTGGCCCAGGCCCGGCTGACCCACCAGCGCGCCCTGCGCGAGTGGCGCACCCGCCGGGCCGAGGCCGGCCGCCCGGCCGCCGACGAGTCCCGGCGCGCCCACGAGGCGGCCGAGGAGGCCCGCGCCCGCGCGGTGCGCGAGTACAACGAGAGCCTGGAGGAGTGCCGGCGCGCCTACCGGCTGGCCGAGCCGGCCGCCGTGGAGTCGCTGCTGGAACGGGCCTTGGCCGCCGCCGAGACCGCCACCCAGGACCTCCCCGCCCCCTGCCGGGCAGTGTTCCGCCCGCTCACCCGCACCGCCGTGCTGGACCTCGACCTGCCCCCGCTCGACCTGGTGCCCTCGCTCACCGGTTACCGGCTGGCCCCCGACGGAGACATCGTCCCGGTGCCGCGTCCGCCCGCGGACCGGGCCACCGACTACCTGCGGCTGGTCGCCCGGCTCGCGCTGCGCGCCCTGCAGGCCGCCGACGCCGTCGACACCGACGAGATACTCGCCGGTGTCGTCCTCAACGGCTGGTTGCGCGAGCCCGGTTCGGCCGAGCCGCTCTGCCTGCTCAGTGTGGACGCCGACCGCGACGCGCTGGCCCGCACCCGGCTGCTGCCGCCGGAGACGCCGTACGAGGAACGCGACGACGAGGGCGTCTACGCCGACGCCGAGCAGGACGAGGCCCTGGTCCGGCTGCGCCAGCTGGACGCCGCCGTCACCCCGGACCCGTACGCCCGCGCCGTCGTCGAGCCGGCCGCCCAGGCCGGGGCCGCCGTCCCGGCCGCGCTCGACCTGTCCGCCAACGAGTTCGCCCAGCTGGTGCGCGACCTGCTCATCCGGGGCGGGCTCGCCGAGTGGAGCGTCCGGCTGCGCGGCCCGGCCGGGCTGGTCGCCACGGGCGAGGGTGCCCCCGGCAGCTCGCTGCCCGGCCGCTGGGTGGTCTGGGCCTCGCGGGGCGTCGCACCGGTCACCGCCGAGCAGATCGAGACCCTGGCCGAGGCCGTCACCGAGGAGTCCGCGGAACGCGGCCTGCGGCTGACCACTGGCCGTTTCGCCGACGACGCCCTGGACCTCACCGCCGAGGAGAGCCACCGGCACATCCACCTGATCGACGGCGACGGCGTCCGCGAACTCGCCCGCACCCACCTCGGCCTGCCGCTCGCCGCCGGCCTCTGACGGGTCGCCGGCCTCTGACGGGCCGACGGGCCCGACGGACCAGATGGTCCCGAAAGATGCCCCGGCCCGGAAGACCCGCCCTGCCCGGCCTCGGAGTTCACCCCGACGGGCCACCCGGCGGGCGCCCCGCCGGGCCCGGACCGAGGCTGAGGACCGGATCCCATCGGCCCCGGCACCCCCCCCCGGGCGATCACCGTCGAACGGTCGTCCGGTACGGTCGGCGGTCGGCCCGACCACGGGCGGACCCCAGGGGGAGAGGAATGGGCACAGCGCTCGGCAGAGCACACGGCGGCACCGGCCATCCGGCGGGCCAGGCGCGGGAGGCGACCCGATGACCGCCGTCCTGGTCGCCGCCGGGGCGTTCCTGATGACGCTGATCGGCGGCTTCGTCGCCCAGCGCACTGGAGACCGCCGCCACCTGGTGCTCGGCTTCGCGGCCGGCCTGATGCTCGGCGTGGTCGCCTTCGACCTGCTGCCCGAGGCCATCCACCAGGCGCCCGGAGAAGTGCACGGCGTGCCGCAGGCGCTGCTGATGTTCGCGGTGGGCTTCCTCACCATCCACGTGGTCGAGCGCGCGGTCGCCATCCACCGCGGTCACGAGGGCGAGTACGCCGAGCACACCCACGGCCACCACCACGGCCACGCCCACCACGCCGGGGCCCAGGGCATCGGGCTGACCGCCGCGCTGGCCCTGGTCGGGCACAGCGTGATGGACGGCTTCGCGATCGGCGCCGCCTTCCAGGCCGGCACCACGGTCGGCACGGTGGTGGCCATCGCGGTGGTCGCGCACGACTTCGCAGACGGCTTCAACACCTACACGATCACCCGGCTGTACGGACACAACCGGCGCCGGGCGCTGACCCTGCTCGCGGCCGACGCGCTGGCCCCGGTCTCCGGCGCGGCGATCACCCTGGCCTTCACCATCCCGGAGCACCTGCTCGGCCTCTACCTGGGCTTCTTCTCCGGCTTCCTGCTCTACCTGGCGACCTCCGACATCCTCCCGGAGGCGCACAGCCCGCACCCCTCGCGCAGCACCCTGCTGTGCACCGTCGCCGGGGTCGGCTTCATGTGGCTGGTCATCGGCTTCGCCAGCTGACCCCCGGCTTCGCCGGCTATCCCGGAAGGCGGCTCCAGCACTCCCGCATCGCCGCCAGCGCCTCGGTGATCGCCGGCCGCCGGGAGGCCTGGGCCCGCCAGAGCGCGAACACCCGTCGGCTCGGCTGCGAGGCCACCGGGCGGGCCACCACCCCGGCCGGCAGGGGGCCCCGGCCGAGCCGGGGCACCAGGCCCATCCCCAGACCGGCCGCGACCAGCGCGATCTGGGTCTCGAACTCGCCGACCTGGTAGCGCACGTCCGGCTCCTCACCGGCCTCACGCAGGGTGCGGACCAGCCAGTCGTGGCAGATGTTGCCCGGCGGCATGCTGATCCAGCGCTGCCCGCACAGTCGCTCCACCGGCACCGCGTCCAGCGCCGCCAGCTCGTCCCCGTCCGGCAGCAGCAGGTCCACCGGGTCCGTCCCGAGGTCCAGCCGGGCCAGCCCCTCCTGCACCGGCAGCGGCACGGTCGGCCAGTCCTGCACCAGAGCCAGATCCACCTCGCCCCGGGCCACCAGCTCCGCCGCCGGGTACGGATCGCTCTCCAGCAGCCGTACGTCCAGCTCCGGGCAGCGCTGCCGCAGTTCGGCCAACGCCCCGGGCATCAGCCCGCGTGCGCCGGACGGGAAGGCGGCGACCAGCAGCCGCCCGACCGCCTGGCCGCGCTGCTCCTCCAACCGCACCTCGGCCTGCTCAACCAGCCCCAGCACGGCCTGCGCGGTGGTCGCCAGCTCGCGCGCCGCGTCGGTCAGCACCACGCCCCGGCCCTGCTTCTCCAGCAGTACCGTCCGGGTCTCCCGCTCCAGTTTGGCGATCTGCTGCGAGACCGCCGAGGGCGTGAACCCGAGCGCGGCCGCCGCCCCGCCGACCGAACCGTGCACCGCCACTGCGTGCAGCGCCCGCAGGCGCCCCAGATCCATCATGCAGCGATCCTAAAGTGTTTTCTTCAGTATTCATCGCTGGTGCTACAAGGTCATCCGTCGCCATGCTCCATCCATGACCGCAACACCCGCCGCCCTGGGCGGCAAGAGCAGCATGAGCCCTCGTCACATCGCCCTGGCCGTCCTGGTGGCCGCCGTGTGGGGCCTCAACTTCGTCCTCATCCACGTCGGCCTGGACAGCTTCCCGCCGCTGCTCTTCTGCGCCCTGCGGTTCGCCGTGGTCGCCGTGCCCGCGGTCTTCTTCATCGGCCCGCCCAAGGTGGCCCGGCGCTGGGTGCTGGCGGTCGGCCTGGTCCTCGGGGTGGTCAAGTTCGGGCTGCTCTTCCTCGGCATGCACGCCGGGATGCCGGCCGGCCTCTCCTCCCTGGTGCTCCAGGGCCAGGCAGGCTTCACCGCCCTGTTCGCCACCGCCCTGCTGGGTGAGCGCCCGGGCGGGCAGCGGCTGTTCGGCCTGGGGATCGCCTTCGCGGGCATCGCCCTGAGCGCGTTCGACCAGGGCCTCGGCGGCCCGCTCGGGGCCTTCGCCCTGGTGGTGCTGGCCGCCGTCGCCTGGGGCCTGTCCAACGTGCTGACCCGCAGGGCGGCACCGCCGGACGCGCTGCGCTGGATGGTCTGGGTCAGCGCCGTCCCGCCGCTGCCGCTGCTGGGCCTGTCCCTGCTGGTCGAGGGGCCGGACGCGGACCCTGCGCGCGCTGCGCGGGATCACCCTCGGCGGGCTCGGCGCGATCGGCTACGTCGGGCTGGTCTCCACCCTGTTCGGCTTCGTCGCCTGGAGCTACCTGCTGCGCAGCTACGACGCGACCGCCGTCGCGCCCTACTCGCTGCTGGTGCCGGTGTTCGGGATGTCCTCGGCCTGGCTGCTGCTCGGCGAACGGGTCAGCCCGCTGGCCGGCGCGGCCGCGCTGCTGGTGATCGCCGGGATCGGGATCACCGCGCTGCGCCCGGGGCTGCCGAGCGCCGTGGTGGCCCGGCTGCGAGGAAGCGGGCCTCGGCGGAGCGCAGCACTCGCAGCAGCACCTCCTCGTCCTCGGGGCTGACCTCGCCGAAGTACTCCTGCGCCACCTCGTCCCGGACCTGCCCGATCCGCTCCACCGCCGCCCGGCCGGCCTCGGTCAGCAGCAGCCGCACGGCCCGCCGGTCGGCCGGGTCGGGGCTGCGCTCGACCAGTCCGGCCTCCTCCAGGGCGTCGACCACGGTGGTGGCCGAGCGCGGGGCGATGTGCAGCTTGTCGGCGAGGTCGCTCAGCCGCATCGCGTGGTCCGGCGTCTCGCAGCCGGGCGCATGGGCGAGGGTGCGCAGCGCCCGGGCCTGGCCGGGGGTGATGCCGTAGGGCTCCAGCCGCCAGCCGGTCTGGCGGCGGATCCGCTTGATCGCCCTGGTCATCGCGTCCGCCAGTTCGGCCGCGCCGGCCGGGGAGCCGGGCCGGGGGGCGGGGGAGGGGTCCGCCGGTTCGTCGGTCGGCGTGGTGGTCATCGGCGGTCTCCTCGGCTGGCGTCCGGCCAAGGGTATCGGCCGGTCGGGGGCCTGCGGCGGGCGGCGGAGGGCGATCGGGGAAATATGTTGAGCTTAGCTCAGCATCTAGGCTAGCGTAGCTTCCAGTGAGGGGACCCTAAGTTCTCTCCCCGACCCTGGAGGGCCCATGCCCGTTTCCACCGCGCGCGTCGCCACCGACCGCCCCGCCCGCTACGCCAAGCAGCTCGCCGCCCACATGAGCCGCAAGATCGAGACGTCCTTTTCCCCGGAGACCGGCCGCGGCACCCTGGTCTTCGCCGCCGGCACCGCCACCCTGGAGGCCCAGCCGGACGCCCTGCTGTTGACCGTCGAGGGCGAGCGCGAGAACCTGCCCGGTCTGGAGGACGTGGTCGGCCGCCACCTCGTCCGCTTCGGCGCCCGCGACGAACTCGTCGTCGAGTGGCACCGCGACAACGGCGAGGCCGGCCTCGTTCACCGCAACGAGGAGCCCGAGGCCTGAGGCCTTCGGGCACCCGGCCGGGGCAGCCACCGGTCGAGCGCCCACAGCACCAGGGCCGCCAGGCACCAGCTGGCCACCACGTCCAGCGTCCAATGGAAGTTGCTCCACACCAGCCCCGCGCCCACCCCGAGCGCGAGCAGCACCGCACCCGCCGTCAGCCCCCGGGCCGTCCGCGGCCCCGCCGCCCGGGCCAGCAGCAGCGCCGCCACCCCGTACGAGAACGTCGCGGTCGCGGTGTGCCCGGACGGGTACCAGCCCCACTGCCCCGGCGTCAGCGCATCCCCGAGCGGGCCCGGCCGGGCGAAGGCCGCCTTCGCCGGGACCACCAGCAGCGGGATCAGCCCCGAGGTCAACACCGCCACCGGCAGCGGCAGCCACCAGCGCACCGCCCCCGCCCGGCGCCACCACCAGGCGGCCAGTGCCCCGGCCGCCAGCAGCACCGGGACGGCGGGCACGGCGCTGCCCAGGTTCGACAGCAGATGGCCGAGGGGGTCGAGCAGGGCGTTCGGGTGGGCCGCCCGCGCCGCCCGGCGGACCGAGCGGTCCAACCCGAGCAGCGGCCCGTCCGCCGCCACCTGCCAGGACACCACCAGCAGCACGACCGCCGCCACCACCGGCACCGCCGTCGAACGGGCGGCCCGGCCCAGGGCAGCGGACAGCCGCCCCGGAGCAGGGGGGAGAGCTCCGGGGCGGCTCTGATGATCGCCGTTCCGTGCGCCCCGGGGGGTGTGGGTCGGACGGTCGGTCGATCGGCCTTCGGTATGCGCCGACCCTCGCGGGGCGGCCTGGTTGTCCTCGCGGCGCCCACGCGGACCCGCCCCTGGGGGTGGCTCCGCGGGCGGCTCCGCCAATGGCTGAGGCTCGCTGTCCATCTGCGATGACACTACGTCAACCGCCCTTCCACGCCGAGCGCCTTCAGCGATTCCGCACATCATCTTCACCCTGCCCTGGGCAACCTCCGGGCCGTCCCGTCGATCATGCCCGACCGCCGCACCGGGCCCGTACGAACCGAACGGCCCGTGCGGACCAGAGGTCCCCACGGGCCGTTCAGCGCTGTCCGGACATCCCTCCGGCGGGCAGGTGGCGCCTGGATCAGGCGGCGGTGACACCCTGGAGCGCGAACGCGCCCTCGATGATGTCCAGACCCTCGTTCAGCAGGTGCTCCGGCATGACCAGCGGCGGCAGGAAACGCAGCACGTTGCCGTAGGTGCCGGCGGTCAGCACGACCAGGCCCTCGGCGTGGCAGGCCCTGGCGATGGCCGCGGTGGCCTCCGCGTTCGGCTCCTTGCCGCCCGGCTTCACCAGCTCGACGGCGATCATCGCGCCGCGGCCGCGGACGTCCCCGATGATGTCGAACTTCTCCTGCAGCGAGCGCAGGCGGCCCAGCATGACCTCGCCGATCCGCTGCGCCTTGCCGACGAGGTCCTGCTCCTTCATGGTCTCGATGGCGCCCAGCGCGGCGGCGCAGGCCACCGGGTTGCCGCCGTAGGTGCCGCCCAGGCCACCCGCGTGCGCGGCGTCCATGATCTCGGCGCGGCCGGTCACCGCGGCCAGCGGCAGACCGCCGGCGATGCCCTTGGCGGTGGTGATCAGGTCCGGGACGATGCCCTCGTCGTCGCACGCGAACCACTGGCCGGTGCGGCAGAAGCCGGTCTGGATCTCGTCGGCGACGAACACGATGCCGTTCGCCTTCGCGTACTCCACGATGGCCGGCAGGAAGCCCTTGGCCGGCTCGATGAAGCCGCCCTCGCCCTGGATCGGCTCGATGATGATCGCCGCGACGTTCTCGGCGCCGATCTGCTTGTTGATGATGTCGATCGCCTGCGCGGCGGCCTCGGCGGCGCAGTTCTCCGCGCCGGTCAACCAGCGGTACGGGTAGGCCACCGGCACCCGGTAGATCTCCGGGGCGAACGGACCGAAGCCCTGCTTGTACGGCATGTTCTTCGCCGTCAGGCCCATGGTCAGGTTGGTGCGGCCGTGGTAGCCGTGGTCGAACACCACGACGGCGGTGCGCTTGGTGTAGGCGCGGGCGATCTTCACCGCGTTCTCGACCGCCTCGGCGCCCGAGTTGAACAGCGCCGTGCGCTTTTCGTGGTCACCCGGGGTCAGCTCGTTCAGCTGCTCGGCGACGGCCACGTAACCCTCGTACGGGGTCACCATGAAGCAGGTGTGGGTGAAGGCGGCCAGCTGCTCGCTCGCCTTGGCCACCACGGCCTCGGCGCTGTTGCCGACGTTGGTCACGGCGATGCCGGAGCCGAAGTCGATCAGCGAGTTGCCGTCCACGTCCTCCAGCACGCCGCCGTTGGCACGGGTGACGTACACCGGCAGGGTGGTGCCGACGCCGGCCGCCACCGCACCCAGCTTGCGGGCCTGCAGCTCCTGCGACTTCGGGCCCGGGATCGCGGTGACCAGGCGGCGCTCCTGCGGGAGCGGCGTTACGGCGCTCATGGGATATCTCCAGACTTCTCGGCTCGGTGCTTCGCAGGCTAAGGCCGCCCTCCCCGACCGGGCATGCGCCACTCGGTAGCACTGAGCCATCCGACTTGTCCGGCACGGCCAGCGCGGATGGCACGACTACCCGCAGGTCCCGCTCCACTACCCTGAGCGCGGGCGTGTCGCCGGTACGGCGGCATGGGTATGGCGGCACCGACGGCGGTCGGGCCGGGCGGGCGAGGGAGCGGGGCCGTACATGGCACAGCACGGGTCACACCACCACGGCGAGCGCACCACCACCAGACCCCCGACCCCCCTGCCCCACCAACGGCCCGGCGGGCCCGCCTTCGACATCGCCGACTGGGCCACCGCCCCGCGCCCCGAGGCCGAACCCGGCGTCTACCGGCTCGGCTACCGTCGCATCGACCCGGAACGCGCGGAGGCCGCCAAGGTCCCGACCTGGCCGTTGCTGCTGCGGGCGGCGCTCAACGTGGTGGTGGGGTGGTTCGCGTATCTCTACGGCACGCAGCTCCTCATGTACGTGCTCGTGTGGTTCGGCGGGCAGACGGGCATCGGCCCGCTCGCCTCGCCATCTGAGTCCGAGGCCATGTTCACCCTCCTGGTGGCGAACGCCCTGGTGATCGGCGTGGTCATCAAGGTCTTCGGCCGGATGGGCCGCTGGCCCGAGGTGTGGCGTCGCTACGCCGCCCCGCTACTGTCCCGGACAGTGACCCGGGAGGAGCCTGCCGAGGAGGACGGCGCGCCGGCGGAGGCCGCCCGTAGGCAGGACCCGTGGGACGGGCTGCGCCGGGGCGGGGCGGCCGAGGCGGCGGCGCGGCTGGACGCCGAAGCGGTGGGCGACGTCGACTTCGTGCGGATCCACCGGGCATGGGAGTCCGCGCAGGCGGACCCGGTGTTCGTGCCCGCGTTCAGCGAGCAGGTGGCCGCCCGCGGCGCCGCGGCCTTCGCCCACCCCTCCGAGACGCGCGAACTGCCCGGCCGGGCACGGCGGCACGATCTGCTGCTCGGTCAGGTCTGCCTGGGCGTCGCCCAGGACGTGCCGAAGAACCCGTTGAGCCACCGGGCGGCCGGCTTCGCGCTGGACCCGGCGGTGCTGGGCACCTCGCTGCTGGCGGTCGGCCCGGCCGGGACGGGGAAGACCGCGCGGCTGGCCCGGCCGGTGGCCGAGGCGCTGTGCCTGCAGGCGCTGGCCGGCACCGCGTGCGCGGTGGTGGTGGGGGCGGCGGACGTCGACCTCGGCCCGGACGCCTGGTACGACGTGGTGATCGCCCCCGGCGACCCGGCCTCGGTGTACGGGCTGGACCTGTACGGCGCGGCGCAGGACCCGGACGAGGCCGCCGCCCGGCTGGCCGAGGCGCTGCTACCGGACGAGCTGACCGCCCGCGCCGAGAACGCCCGGACGGCGCTGCAGCAGGTGGTCGGCCCCTTCCACGCCGCGTACGGCCGCTACCCGGGGGTGCGCGAGCTGCGGGCGCTGCTGGGCGGTGAGCCGGACGCGCTGGCGGCGCTGGTGAAGGGACTCGGCGCGGCGGGCCGGCTGGCCGTGTACGAGCGGGACCTGGAGCACCGGGAGCGCCAGCGCGGCCGGGCGGACGATCCCGGGGCCCTGCTGGCGGACCGGCTGGCGCTGCTGGACCGGCCCGCCTTCGAGGGCGCCTTCGCGACCGACGGGACCGGCCGCCCCCCGTTCGCGATGCGGGTGCTGGACCACCCGCTGCGGGTGCGGGTGAAGCTGCCCGAGCGCAGCCACCCGGAGGCCGCCCGGATGCTGTCCCGGCTGGTGGTGGGTCAGTTCGTGCAGGCGGCGGGCGCCCGCGAGGACCGCTCGCTGTTCGCCGGGCTGGTGGTGGACGACGCCTCCGCCGCCCTGGACGCCGGTTCCGTGCGCGGCCTGCAGCGGATGCGCGGCGCGAACGCGGGCGCGGTGCTGCTGCTGCGGACGCTGGTGGACCTGCCGGAGGCGCTGCGGGCGCCGCTGTTCGGCGCGGTCGGCTGCCGGATGGCCTTCCCGGGGATCGCGCCCTGGGACGGGCGGCTGTTCTCGGAGGCCTGGGGGACGCACCTGGTGCAGGAGACCGCGGTGACCCACACCCCCGACACCTCCGGCGGGGTGATAAGGCGGGCCGGCCGGCTCGGGCGGAAGGCGCTGTCGGGTACGACGGCGCAGACCGAGTCGGTGACGACCCGGGATGTGGAGCGGTTGCGGTGGTCGCCGTCGGATCTGGCGCACGCGTTGCCGGCGGGGCACGCGGTGGTGTCGTTGACGGCGGTGTCGGGGGAGCAGGTGCCGCCGCTGCTGGTGGATCTGCGGGGCTGAGGCGGGGTTGGGGCGGGGGCGGGACAGCGGCGGGACGGGGGTTGTGGAGAGGCCGGGGCGTAAGTCGCCTTCGAGGTGGATTCGGCAGTGCCGGTTGTCCGGGGCGTCCATAATGAAGGGGAGAGACCCTCACCAGTCCCACGTCCCTCTCCTCGCCCGGCCGCAATGGCGCGGTCAGGTCGATCCCTCGAAGGTGCCATGCCCCCCACACTCGCCTCCGTCGTCCGCAACAGTTCGCTCCATCTGACGGTGCTCGCCGGCGCGGACCACCTGGAGCGGCCGGTCCGCTGGGTGCACACCAGCGAGCTGGACGACCCGACCCCGTTCCTGGAGGGTGGCGAGCTGCTGCTCACCACCGGTATCAAGCTGGGCCGTACGGCGGCGCAGCTGCAGGCGTACGTGCACCGACTGGCCGATGCCGGGGTGGTCGGGCTGGGTCTGGGGGTGGGGCTGTCGCACACCGAGGTGCCGCAACCGCTGGTGGACGCGGCGGCGCAGCGGGGGCTGCCGCTGCTGCGGGTGCCGGAGCCGACGCCGTTCATCGCGATCAGCAAGGTGGTGTCGGCGGCGCTGGCCGCGGAGCAGTACGAGGCGGTGACGACCAGCTTCGAGGCGCAGGAGGAGCTGACCCGGGCGGCGCTGGGCAAGGACGGGACGACGGCCGTGGTGCGTCGGCTGGCGGCGCGGCTGGGGGGCTGGGCGGCGCTGTACGACGGGTCGGGCGCGCTGTCGGTGGTGGCTCCGGACTGGGCGGCGCGCCGGGCGGGGCGCCTGGCGGCGGAGGTGGACCGGCTGCGTCGGCGGCCGGCGCCGTCGAGTGCGGCGCTGCAGGGGCGTGCGCCGGGGATAGACACGGCGGACGAGGACTACGTGGTGGTCCAGTCGCTGGGGGCGGACCGGCGGGCCCGGGGCTTCCTGGCGGTCGGTACCGAGGACCGGATCACGCCGACCGAGCGGTACGTGCTGAACGCGGCGGTGGCGCTGCTGACCCTCACCCTGGAGCGTTCGCGCGAGCTGCGGCAGGCCGAGGAGCGGATGGGCGCGGCGCTGCTGCGGATGGTGCTGGCGGGTGAGGTGGCGACGGCCCGTCAGGTCGCGGTGGGGCTGTTCGGCGGCATGCCGGAGGGGACGATACGGGTCCTGGTGGCCGGGGCCGGGCCGAACGCGGACGCCTCGGAGGCGCTCGCGGAGCTGGGCGACCGGGCCGAGCAGGCGGGTTCCCGGGTGGGCGAGAAGCTGCTGGTGGCGCGGGAGGACGGTGCGCACGGGCCGCGGCTGATGGTGCTGGCGCTGGACAACGGCGCGGTGCACCGGGCCTGCCTGGGCGTGGTGGAGGAGCACGAGGGCCTGTCGCTGGGCGTCTCGGCGCCGGCCGCGCTGGAGGACGCCGGTACGGCGCACGCACAGGCGGAGCGGGCGCTGGCGGTGGCGTTGCGCGGTGGGCGCCGGTCGGTGGACCACGAGGAGGTCGGCGCGGGTTCGCTGCTGCCGCTGCTCGGCGAGGACGCGGTGACGGCGTTCGCGGAGGGGCTGCTGCGGCCGCTGCGCGAGCACGACCGGACGGCCCGTGGTGACCTGGTGGCCTCGCTGCGGGCGTGGCTGTCGAGGCACGGCCAGTGGGACGCGGCGGCGGCCGACCTCGGGGTGCACCGGCACACGCTGCGCTACCGGATGCGCCGGGTCGAGGAGTTGCTGGGCCGCTCGCTGGACGACACCGACGTGCGGATGGAGCTGTGGCTGGCACTGCGTTCCGGCGAGGAATAGACCGGAACAGAGCACACGCCTGGACGCGGTGGAGTGGCCCCGGAGTCGAACGCTCCTAGTCGGCCAATCCGGTTGGCTTGCCCTCGCACCTACCCTCGGGTTCGGGTCCCACGCCCGTGGGCCGTACGACGACGAGGAGAGGGCCGGTACCACGGTGACCGCCACGTACGATTTCTGGCTCGCCGGCCGCCGGGCGAGCGGTGACGCCGACTTCGAGGTGCACAACAGCTGGGACGGCCGTCTGGTCGGCAAGGTCAGCATCCCGACCGAGGCGCAGGTCGAGGAGGCGCTGGACGCCGCCGTCGCCGCGCTGCCGGTGTTCGCCGCCACCCCGGCGCACCAGCGGGCCGCCGCCCTGGACCACGTGGCCAAGCGGCTGACCGAGCGCACCGAGGAGCTCGCCCAGCTGATCACCGCCGAGAACGGCAAGCCGATCAAGTGGGCCCGCGGCGAGGTCGGCCGCGCGGTGTCGGTCTTCCGCTGGGCCGCCGAGGAGGCGCGCCGCACCAACGGCGAGACGATGCGGCTGGACACCGACCCGGGCGGTGTGGGCCGCTTCGCGATGGTGCGCCGTTTCCCGCGCGGCGTGGTGCTGGGGATCGCCCCGTTCAACTTCCCGCTGAACCTGGTCGCCCACAAGGTCGCCCCGGCGATCGCGGTCGGCGCCCCGATCATCCTCAAGCCGGCCCCGGCGACCCCGCTGTCGGCGATGGTGTTGGGCGAGATCCTGGCCGAGACCGATCTGCCGGCCGGCTCCTGGTCGATCCTGACCGTGCCGAACGACCGGATGCCGGCCCTGGTGCAGGACCGGCGCCTGCCGGTGATCTCCTTCACCGGTTCGGACAAGGTCGGCTACCAGATCATGGACTCGGTGCCGCGCAAGCACACCACCCTGGAGCTGGGCGGCAACGCCGCGGCCGTGGTGCTCGCCGACTGGTCCTCGGAGGCCGACCTGGACTGGGCCGCCACCCGGATCGCGATGTTCGCCAACTACCAGGGCGGCCAGTCCTGCATCTCGGTGCAGCGGGTGATCGCCGACGCGTCGGTGTACGACGCGCTGCTGGAGAAGGTCGTGGCCAAGGTCAAGGCCCAGGTCACCGGTGACCCGAACGACGACGCGACGGACGTCGGCCCGCTGGTCGACGAGAACGCCGCCAAGCGGGTGGAGTCCTGGGTGGACGACGCGGTCGCCAAGGGCGCCAAGGTGCTCACCGGTGGCACCCGCGAGGGCGCGACCTACGCCCCGACCGTGCTGGCCGAGCTGCCCGCCGACGCGATCCTGGCCAAGGCCGAGGTGTTCGGCCCGGTGCTGTCGCTGCACAAGGTGGACGGCGTGGCCGAGGCCTTCGCGGCCGTCAACGACTCGCCGTTCGGCCTGCAGGCGGGCGTGTTCACGCACGACCTGCAGACCGCCTTCCGCGCCCACCGGGAGCTGGAGGTCGGTGGCGTGATCATCGGCGACGCGCCGTCCTACCGCGCCGACCAGATGCCGTACGGCGGCGTCAAGGACTCCGGCGTCGGCCGCGAGGGCGTCAAGTACGCGATGGACGACTACACCGTCGAGAAGGTCATGGTCCTGACCGGCCTCGACCTCTGAGGCTGACGGACGGCGGCCGACTGACGGAGGCCGCCTGACGCGGGGCCCGGTCCGTTCGCGGACCGGGCCCCGCGTCGTGTTCAGTCGTTGTGTCCGGCCGCGGCGGCGACGGCCTCGGCGACGGTGGCGTTCCCGGCGACCAGCTCCAGGGTCTGCCCGGCGGTGCCGGGCTCGCGCAGCAGCGCGGCCAGGACGGCGGCCACGTCGGCCCGGTCGACGGCGCCGCGGCCGACCGAGGGGGCGAGCCGGACCAGGCCGGTGCCGGGGCCGTCGGTGAGCCGCCCGGGGCGCAGTACCGTCCAGTCGAGCGCGGCGCGGGCGCGGACGGCGTCGTCGGCGGCGCCCTTGGCCCGCAGGTACGTCTCGAAGACCGCGTCGGCGGGGTGGTGGGCGGCCGCGTCGGCGCCCATCGAGGAGACCATCAGGTATCTCCGGACGCCGGCGAGCTCGGCGGCGTCGGCGAGCAGGACGGCCGCGTCGCGGTCGACGGTGTTCTTGCGCGCGGCGCCACTGCCCGGGCCGGCGCCGGCGGCGAAGACCACCGCGTCGGTGTCGGCGAGCAGGGCGGCCAGCTGCGGGGCGGTGGCGGACTCCAGGTCGAGCAGCAGCGGCTCGGCGCCGGCGTCGACGAGGTCCTGGGCCTGTTCGGGGCGGCGGATGATCCCGGCCGGGCGGTCGCCGCGGTCGGCGAGCAGCCGTTCCAGCTTCAGCGCGATCTGTCCGTGGCCCCCGGCGATGACGGTACGCATGGCTCCGACGGTAGTGCGAAGGGTCGTCGGCCGTCCTGTCGTCCGGGAGGGTCGCGAACAGGACACAATGGGCGCATGACTTCGCTCGCCCACCCGCAGCTGCGTTTCACGCCCACCGTGGCGGACCCCTCCGGCCCCAGGGAGCTGGTGATCCTCGGTTCCACCGGTTCGATCGGCACCCAGGCCATCGACGTGGTGCTCCGCAACCCGGACCGCTTCCGGGTGGTCGCCCTGTCGGCGGCCGGCGGCCGGGTGGAGCTGCTCGCCGAGCAGGCGCTGCGGCTGGGCGTGCACACGGTGGCGGTGGCCGATCCGGCGGCCGAGCCGGCGCTGCGCGAGGCGCTGGCCGCGAAGGCGGCGGGTCGGCCGCTGCCGACCGTGCTGGCGGGCCCGGACGCGGCGACCGAGCTGGCCGGGATGGAGTGCCACTCGGTGCTGAACGGCATCACCGGTTCGATCGGTCTGCGGCCGACGCTGGCCGCGCTGAAGGCCGGCCGGGTGCTGGTGCTGGCGAACAAGGAGTCGCTGATCGTGGGCGGCCCGCTGGTGAAGGCGGTGGCGAAGCCGGGCCAGATCGTGCCGGTGGACTCCGAGCACGCGGCGCTGTTCCAGGCGCTGGCCGGCGGCACCCGGGCGGAGGTCCGCAAGCTGGTGGTGACGGCGAGCGGCGGCCCGTTCCGGACCCGGACCCGGGAGCAGCTGGCCGGGGTGACCCCGCAGGACGCGCTGGCGCACCCGACCTGGGCGATGGGCCCGGTCGTCACGATCAACTCGGCCACCCTGGTCAACAAGGGCCTGGAGGTGATCGAGGCGCACCTGCTGTACGACGTGCCGTTCGACCGGATCGACGTTGTGGTCCATCCGCAGTCAGTGGTGCACTCGATGGTGGAATTCACCGACGGCTCGATCCTGGCGCAGGCGAGCCCGCCGGACATGCGGATGCCGATCGCGCTGGGGATCGGCTGGCCGGACCGGGTGCCGGACGCCGCCCCGGCCTGCGACTGGACCAAGGCTGCGACCTGGGAGTTCTTCCCCTTGGACAACAAGGCCTTCCCGGCGGTCGAGCTGGCGCGCGAGGTGGGCACGCTGGGCGGTACGGCGCCGGCGGTGTTCAACGCGGCGAACGAGGAGTGCGTGGAGGCTTTCCTGAAGGGTCGCCTCGCTTTCACGGGAATCGTGGACACTGTTGCCAAGGTCGTGGCCGAGCACGGACAGCGCGACGGTGGGCCGGCGGTGGGAACTTCCCTGACGGTCGAGGACGTCCTGCACGCGGAGGACTGGGCGCGCGCCCGGGCCCGCGAGCTGGCGGCGGGTTGACGGACCGGCCCGCGGCGTCGGCGGTACCCCCGTCGCGTCGCGGAACGCGGTACGACGAGACGATGAGCGGAGCGGCATGACGGAGGGCCAGCGGTGGCAACGGTTTTGACGGTGGTCGGCATCCTGGTCTTCGTGATCGGGCTGCTCATCTCGATCGCCTGGCACGAGCTCGGCCACCTCTCCACGGCCAAGCTGTTCGGCATCCGGGTGCCGCAGTACATGGTCGGCTTCGGCCCGACCCTGTGGTCCCGCTGGAAGGGCGAGACCGAGTACGGCATCAAGGCGATCCCGTTCGGCGGGTACATCCGGATGATCGGGATGTTCCCGCCGGGCGAGGACGGCCGGATCACCAAGCGCAGCAGCTCGCCCTGGCGGACCATGATCGAGGACGCCCGTGAGGCCTCCTACGAGGAGCTCCAGGAGGGTGACGAGCACCGGCTGTTCTACACCCGCAAGCCCTGGAAGCGGATCATCGTCATGTTCGCCGGGCCGTTCATGAACCTGATCCTGGCGTTCGGGCTGTTCCTGACCGTCATGATGGGCTTCGGCGTCTCGATGAACGTGCCGACGGTCAGCACCGTCGCCCAGTGCGTGGTCAAGGCGGGCCAGCCCACCGACAACTGCCCGGCGGGCGCCCCGCAGACCCCGGCCGCCCAGGCCGGTCTGAAGGCCGGGGACAAGATCCTCTCCTTCGACGGGGACCGGATCCACACCTACGACCAGCTCCAGGCGGACATCCGCCGGTCGGCCGGCAAGACCGTGCCGGTTCTGGTCCAGCGCGGCGACGCGCAGCTGACCCTGAACCCGACCATCGCGGTCAACGACGTCCAGAAGTACGACGGCAACGGCGTCCCGCTCAAGGGCCAGACCGTCCAGGCCGGGTTCCTCGGATTCACCCCGGCGAGTGGGGTGGTCCAGCTGGGCTTCGGCCAGTCCGTCGACCGGATGTCCACCATGGCCGAGAGCGGGGTCAAGTCGCTGGTCGCCCTGCCCGGCAAGATCCCCGGGCTGTGGAACGCGGTCGTCGGCGACGCCCCGCGCGACCCGGACTCGCCGATCGGCATGGTCGGCGCCGCCCGGGTCAGCGGCGAGGTGTTCTCGCTGGACATCCCGGGCACCCAGCGGGTCGCCTTCTTCGTGAACCTGCTGGCCGGCATCAACCTGTCGCTCTTCCTGTTCAACATGCTGCCGCTGCTCCCGTTGGACGGCGGCCACATCGCCGGCGCGGCCTGGGAGGCCGTCCGCCGCCGGATCGCACAGCTGTTCCGGCGGCCCGATCCGGGCCCCTTCGACGTCGCCAGGCTGATGCCGGTGGCATACGTCGTGGCCAGCGTCTTCATCGGTTTCACCCTGCTGGTGATGGTCGCCGACCTGGTGAACCCTGTGAAGATCAGCTAGGGCGTTCGGGTACGGCGGGTGTGCTGGGCGCCCGGACCGTGCCGTACCGTGGAGGCCGGGTGCGCGATCGTCCGCGCGCCCGGCCTCGGCCGTCCCAACGGCCGGGCGGTCGACCACACCTCAACCCCGGGGAACCCTGCGCACATGACCGCGATCTCGCTCGGTATTCCGTCCCTGCCGCTCAAGCCGCTGGCCAAGCGCCGCTACTCCCGGCAGATCATGGTCGGCAACGTGCCGGTCGGCGGTGACGCCCCCGTCTCGGTGCAGTCGATGACCACCACCGTCACCTCGGACATCAACGCCACGCTGCAGCAGATCGCCCAGCTGACCGCGTCCGGCTGCCAGATCGTCCGGGTCGCCGTCCCCTCCCAGGACGACGCCGACGCGCTGCCGATCATCGCCAAGAAGTCGCAGATCCCGGTCATCGCCGACATCCACTTCCAGCCGAAGTACGTCTTCGCGGCGATCGACGCCGGCTGCGCGGCCGTGCGCGTCAACCCGGGCAACATCAAGGCCTTCGACGACAAGGTCGGCGAGATCGCCAAGGCCGCCAAGGACGCCGGGGTGCCGATCCGGATCGGCGTCAACGCCGGCTCGCTCGACAAGCGGCTGTTGGAGAAGTACGGCAAGGCCACCCCGGAGGCGCTGGTCGAGTCCGCGCTGTGGGAGTGCTCGCTGTTCGAGGAGCACGACTTCCGCGACATCAAGATCTCGGTCAAGCACAACGACCCGGTCGTGATGATCCAGGCCTACCGGCAGCTCGCCGCCGCCTGCGACTACCCCCTGCACCTCGGCGTGACCGAGGCCGGGCCGGCCTTCCAGGGCACCGTCAAGTCCGCGGTCGCCTTCGGCGCGCTGCTCGCCGAGGGCATCGGCGACACCATCCGGGTCTCGCTCTCGGCCCCGCCGGCCGAGGAGATCAAGGTCGGCAACCAGATCCTGGAGTCCCTCGGGCTGCGCCAGCGCGGGCTGGAGATCGTCTCCTGCCCGTCCTGCGGCCGCGCCCAGGTCGACGTCTACAAGCTCGCCGAGGAGGTCACCGCCGGGCTGGAGGGCATGGAGGTGCCGCTGCGCGTCGCCGTCATGGGCTGCGTCGTGAACGGCCCGGGCGAGGCCCGCGAGGCCGACCTCGGGGTCGCCTCCGGCAACGGCAAGGGGCAGATCTTCGTCAAGGGGCAGGTGATCAAGACCGTGCCCGAGTCGAAGATCGTCGAGACCCTGATCGAGGAGGCGCTCAAGCTCGCCGAGCAGATGCAGGAGGAGGGCGTCGAGGCCGGTTCGCCGACCGTCGTCGCCGCGGAGTGACCGTTCGGATCGGGTGTTTCCGGTCCGAACGCGACCGCAGCGCAGTTTTCCGGAAGCGGGGCCGTCCGTTCGCGGACGGCCCCGCGGCCGTAGCCGGGTGGGGCCACGGAGTAGGGTGCGGCCAGAGTCGTCTCAGTGAGGTGCTGTCTCGATGCTCGATCGAGGTGTGATTCTCCCCAGCTCCTTCCAGGCCGCCCGGGCCCTGGCCACCACCCGCGTGCTGGAACCCCCGGATCTCGCGGACGCCCTGGAGATCCTCCACCGCGACCCGGTCGCCAACGCCTTCGTCGCCACCCGGGTCGAGGCCGTCGGGCTGGACCCGTGGCGGCTCGGTGGGGAGCTGTGGGGGTGGTACGACGGGGGCGGCGTACTGGACGCCCTCTGCTACGCGGGGGCGAACCTCGTCCTGGTCAACGCCGGACCGGTGGCCGTCGCGGCCTTCGCCGAGCGGGCCAGGCGGCAGGGGCGGCGCTGCTCCTCGATCGTGGGGCCGGCCGAGTCGACCGCCGCCTTCTGGGCGCTGCTGGAGCGCAGTTGGGGGCCGGCCCGTGAAGTCCGGGGCCACCAGCCGCTGTTGGCGACCGCCTCGCCGTCGGCGGAGATCGCGCCGGATCCGCTGGTGCGGAGGGTGCGGCGCAACGAGGTCGAGGCGTTGATGCCCGCCTGCGTGGCGATGTTCACCGAGGAGGTGGGGGTGTCGCCGCTGGCGGGGGACGGGGGGCTCCTCTACCAGGCCCGGGTGGCCGAACTCGTCTCCACCGGGCGGTCGTTCGCGCGGTTCGCGGACGACGGACAGGTGGTGTTCAAGGCCGAGGTCGGGGCGGTGACGCAGGGGGCCTGCCAGATCCAGGGGGTCTGGGTGGCGCCGGAGTACCGGGGGCAGGGGCTGTCCGAGACCGGGATGGCGGCGGTGCTGGACGTCGCGCTGCGGGAGGTGGCGCCGGTGGTCTCGCTGTACGTCAACGACTTCAACCTGCGGGCGCGGGCGGCGTATCGGCGGGTGGGGTTCCGGGAGGTCGGGGCGTTCATGAGCGTTCTCTTCTGAGCGCTCCGTTCCGGGGTGCCACTGTCGGGGTTCGGCGGGCGTTTGTCGTCGTGCGGCTCCCGGGGGGTTGGGTTCTGATCTTCGGCCGCGCCGCAGGGCCGCTGGTAGTAACGTCCGGAGCATGGATCAGCTGACCGGGGTGACGATCGAGGCCATCGACCTTGCGGCCTGGGCGCCGCAGGCGCTGGAGGTCCAGGCGGTGGCGTTCGGGCTCACGCCCGAGGAGGTCGCGGTACGGCTGCACATCGTGGGGCGGCACGCTCAGCAGCCCGGGGTGATCGCGTTCGGGGCGATGAGCGGGGGGCGGCTGGTCGGGTTCGGGTACGGGATGCCGAACCAGCGGGAGCACTGGTGGAGCACGGTCATCGAGCCGTACCTGACCGCCCGCGGCTACGGGGACTGGCTGGACGGGGTGTTCGCGGTCACCGAACTGCACGTGCTGCCGGAGTTCCAGGGGCAGGGGGTCGGGAGCCGGCTGATCCGCATGCTGTGCGAGGGGTCGGGGCTGGACCGGAGCATCCTGTCGGCGATCGACGCGGAGACGCCGGCGCGGCGGCTGTACCGGGCGTTGGGGTACCAGGACTTGGCCCGGGCGGTGCGGTTTCCGGCGACGGACCGGTTGTACGCGGTCATGGGGGCGCGGTTGCCGTTGCGGGGGCTCGGGGGCGGGCGGGCTTAGCTCGGGGTTGGCTCGGGGGGCGGGTGGGCTCGGGGGTCTTTCTGCTCGGGGGTCCTTTTATGAGACGTGCCCGGCGAACTCCAGGTAGAGCTCGGCGTCTTCGTGGCGGCCGGCGGTGAGCGCGCGCAGGGCCAGGTCGACGGAGCGGAAGAGGGTCCAGCCGCGGAGGCGGTCCTGGTCGACGTCGAGGGCGTCGGCGAGTTGGTGGAGCCGGCGGCGGACGGCGGCGGGGGCGCCGGGGGAGCCGAGCAGGGTGTCGGCGCGGTCCAGAACGAGGCGGGCCAGGTCGTAGGCGCGCTCGCCGGCCAGCGGGCGGGGGTCGATGGCCAGCCAGGGGGCGCGGTCGGCGGCCAGGACGTTGCCGTGGTGGAAGTCGCCGTGGAGGAGGAAGGTCTCGGTGGCGGAGGCGGCCAGGGACTCGGCCGTCGCCAGGGCCTCGGTGATCAGGGGCTGCGCCGCGGTGGCCGCGGGGTGGTCGCGGTGCCGGGTGAGGCGGGCGGCGGTGTCGGCGACCCGGTTGGTGAGGGTGGGGTAGGGGGACGGCCCGTCGGGGAGCTCAGCCCAGAGGCGGTGGAGCAGGCTGGTCGCCTCCAGCCTGGCCTTGGGCTCGGCGAGTGAGCGCAGTGGGATCTCGCCGTGGAGACGCTCCAGGAGGAGGACGCCCTCGGCGGGGTCGGCGTCGAGGAGGAGGACGGCGCCCCGGCCGGCCCAGTGGGTGAGGGCGGTGTGCTCGTGGGCGGTCTCGGGGGTGACCAGGCCGGTCTTCAGGACGGCGGGGGAGAGGTCGTCGCGGTGGACGTAGGTGATCAGGCTGAGGCTGCCGCCGGGGTCCAGGGTGCGTTCGGGGGTGAGGTTCCAGCGGGCCAGGTGGGCGGCCGTCCTCGTGGGGAGGGTGGCCAGCCACTGGCGGCCTTCCTCGCCTTGGGCCGCGGTGACGCTGTTGGTCAGCCAGGTGGGGATGGTGATGTGCGGTGTGTTTCCCGACATGCCTGGCCTTCCGGTTGGTGCGCTGCCTGGGGTGGCTTGTCCATTGTCGGGGATGGGGGTGAAATCGCAGGTCAGTGGCGTGGGGGTGTCTCTGTGCGGGGGGTGTTTGTGTGGGGGTGGCTTTCGGGAGGGTGGGTGGCCGGGGGCGGCTCCGGGGGTGGCGGCTCCGGGGGGTGGGTTGTTTTGAGACATGCCCTTAGGGTTGGGGGGGGGTCGGGGGCGGGGGGGGGGT
>NZ_JBICZB010000083.1:19008-31593 GCF_043201815.1 Kitasatospora sp. NPDC048296 | reverse complement strand
CCGCCGTATACCGCTTACTCATGTTGCTCTTGGTTCCCACCTGTGACTGCTTCCTCTGGGCTCATACGTCCCAGTGTCCAGGTGTCCAACCGCAGGGTGGAACTTCAAGGTGACCGCCGCCCACGCCTGGTGGCAGCGCCAAGGTGGGCCGGGCCTCGGCCGGTTCGGTCTGACTGTCACCGTGGCAGGTGAGCACCGGGTGTGGCTGGACGCGCCGGACTGCGTGATCGGGTGATAGCGGGATTGTGAGGCGCGCCCCGGGCTTGCGAGCCCGGGGCGCGCCGGGTTGTGCGCGCCTGCGCCGGCCTGAATGGGTGATGTAAGTGGGAGTTTGACGCATTGTTACGGCATTACGGTGAACATTGCGATGCCGGGCGTCTGAAGGGGTGCTCGGTACATGGGCAAAAGTGAGCCCCGGCGGTGCGCCAACACCCCGGGGTATGGCACCAGGAGAAAGCGCTCCAAGATGCACATTCATCGTATCCCTCGGCATGCTCCCGGGTACACGATCCTGGACAACGGCCACGTCGTCCGTAAGCACTCGCTGAGTTGGACGGCCCGAGGGCTTCTCAGCTATCTGCTGAGCCTGCCGGATGGGGCACGCGAGGATGTCCGCACGCTGGCGGCGAAGAGCGTTGAGGGGCGGACGGCCGTCGCGGGGGCGCTGCGGGAGTTGGAGGCGGCCGGGCACTACGTCCGACAGACGCTCCGGGATCCGGTGACGGGGCAGGTTCGGACGGTCGTCTCGGTCCATGAAGTGCCGGTGGTGGGGAAGGCGGTTCACATGATGCCGCCGCTTCCCGTGTCCCCGGCCGCCGGGTCGCCTGGAGCTGGAACGGCAGGCGCCGGGAAGGCGGGAAGCCCATCCAAGGAAGTGAGGGTGAAGGAAGTGGAAGAACCTTCCGTCCGTCCCTCCGAGAAGTTGACGGCCGGCATGGCGCTGCTGCTCGAACTCGGGCGCCGGGAGCCCCGGATGGCGATGGCAGGGAAGCCGTTGAGCGATCAGGCGGCGCGGGTGGAGGAACTGCTCGCGGGTGGGTGGACGCGCGAGGCGTTGTCGGGGATTCTGGCCGCCCCCTTGCCGGAGACGGTCACGCACAGCGTGGGGGCGATCGTCGCGGCGCGGATCGGGAAGGTGCCGAGGGTTCCGGCACCACGCAGTACGGCAGACGGGCCGCGCCGGCACGAGTGTCCCGGGCGGGACGGGATGTGCGGGCGGCCCGTTGCGTTTGCTGGGCAGCTTTGTGCGGAGTGTCAGAGGGTGTCGCGGACCTTGATGTAGCCGCGTTCCACCACGAACTTCTGGTTGGAGTTGGCAGCGCCGCAGGTGTACAGGAAGACGTTGTCGCCGTTGTCGCGGTCGGAGCCGATGTCGATGCACATCTCGTCGGCGGTGCCGACGGTCCGTTGCAGGACGAACGAGCCCTCGTGCAGCAGCCAGGTCTGGTTGGCGCGGGCTGCCTCGGAGTACTCGCAGGCCCAGATCCGGACGTTGTCGCCGTTCTCGCCCGTGTAGTCGGCGTCGAGGCACATCTCCTGCGCCGTGCCCACCGTGTCGGCGACCTTAGCCCGCCCGCCGTCCAGGACGAAGCGCTGGTTGGTGTGGTCGAGGCACTGCCAGATCCGGACGTTGTCGGCGTTGTGGCGGGTGTTGCCGACGTCCAGGCACATGGCGCTGGAGGTCTGGGGCGGGGTGGCGACGTTGAGGGTGCCGTTGTCGATCGTGTCGACCGTGCCGCTGTCGGGACGCATGTAGCGGAAGCTGCCGTTGCCGCGCGGGAGGGTGGTGTTGTCCGGCGCGTACGGGTCGACGGTGACCTGTGGGGAGAAGCGGAAGTAGCCGTTGGACGGCCAGCCGCTGTTGCCGCCGTTGCGGCCGTAGCCGTCGCAGGTGAGGGTGCGGTTTCCGTTGCTGAGAGTGCAGTTGCGCAGGCCGACGTTGTTGCCGGTCCAGGACGCGCCGTCGCTGCTGTACTCGGTGGGGACGGTGGTCTGGGCGGGGAAGGTGGTGTTGCCGGGGGCGGTGAAGACCGCCGTCATGCCGGAGGGCGGGAGCAGGCCGGCGCCGCCGGTGTTCTGGTACGTCCACGGCACCGCGCCGGTCTGGCCGGGGGCGATGGAGACGGTGGTGGGGACGTCGCGGCCGATGAAGGTGACGGCGGCGGCCGGGGCGGCGAAGGCGGCGGCGAGGGTGAGGGTCGTCGCGGTGACGGTGGTGGTGCGGGCGAGGGTTCGGGTCACGGTCGCGATGATCGTGGACGAACTGGAAGATCGAAGGTGTGCGGCGCGCCAGGGAAGTGGCGGTTCACCCGCCTGGCGGCCGGAAGTCGACCGGCGCGTCGAAGGCCGCACGTCGCGTGGTGCGGCGCAGCGCGCGCAGGACGGGCGTGCCGAGGGTGAGGCACAGGACGACCGTGAGGGCCGCGCGCGGCAGGTCCCAACCCAGCGATGTGGTCAGGCAGTAGGCGGCGAAGCGGACCAGGTTGGCGGGCAGTGGATCGCCGGGGACGAAGGAGATGGACCCGGCCAGCCCTCCGATGTACGGCCAGCCCTGGAGGTTCATGATCGTGCCGTACAACACGGACGACAGCGCGCCGTAAACAGCCAGCACCAGCAGTTCGCGGCGGCCGCGCAGTGTGGCGGCGCCCGGCAGGAGCCCCGCGCCGAGGCAGACCCAGCCCATCGCGAGCATCTGGAACGGCAGCCACGGCCCCACCCCGCCCGTGAGCAGCGCCGAGGCGAACATCGACAGCGAGCCCAGCACGAAGCCGAAGCCCGGCCCCAGCACCCGCCCCGACAGCACCATCAGGAAGAACATCGGCTCCAGCCCCGCCGTCCCCGCGCCGAGCGGCCGGAGGGCGGCGCCGGCCGCCGCCAACACCCCCAGCAGCGCAACGGACTTGGCGTCCAGCCCGGGTGCCCCACCACCCGCCGACCGCCCCTCGGAGATCTGGGCGATCACGACGGCGAGCAACAACGGCAGCAGCAAGGCGAACAGCCAAGGGGCGTCGGCGGAGTGGCCGACCAGGGCCGACTTGGTGGAGGCGAGCAGCGGCCAGCCGAAGGCCGTCACGCCGACGAAGGACACCAGCAGCAGCGCCGCGACCGACCGGCGCCCGAGCGGAACAGGACGGCTGCTCATGCGTTCAGCGCCTCCGCGACCTGCTGGACGGTGAGCCACGGTCCGGGCGCCAGCACCTTGGCCACCTGCGGCGCGAAGGCCGGCGAGGAGACCACCACCTCCGCCGTCGGGCCGTCCGCGACGATCTCGCCCTCGGCCAGGATCACGGTCCGGTGCGCCAGTTCGGCGGCCAGCTCGACGTCGTGCGTGGCCAGCAGCACGGCGTGGCCCTCCGCTGCCAGGTCGCGCAGGATCTCCACCAGCCGGGCCTTGGCCGCGTAGTCCAGGCCGCGGGTCGGCTCGTCCAGGAGCAGCAGCGGGGGCCGGGCGGTGAGCACCACGGCGAGGGCGAGGGTGAGGCGTTGGCCTTCGGAGAGGTCGCGGGGGTGGGTGGTGTCGGCGATCCCGGGCAGCAGGCGTTCGACCAGGGTGCGACACGAACCCGCGGCAGCGCCCGCGTCCGAGTCCGCGGCGGCGCATTCGGCGGTGACGCTCTCGCCGTACAGGAGGTCGCGCGGGTCCTGGGGGACCAGGCCGACCTGGCGGATCAGTTCGGCGGGGCGGGTGCGGTGCGGGGCGCGGCCGCCGACGGTGACGCTGCCGGAGGCGGGGGTGTGCAGGCCGACCAGGCTGCCGAGCAGGGTGGACTTGCCGGCGCCGTTGCGGCCCATCAGGGCGGTGATCTCCCCGGGGCGCAGTACGAGGTCCACCCCGCGCAGGGCCTGCACCGGGCCGCGTCGGACAGCGAGGCGGTCGGAGACGGCGATCGGCGCACCACCCGAAACGGCGCCCGCGGCGGGCACCCGGCCGTCCAGCTCGGTACGGAGCGTTGCCGCCTTGCGGCGCGCGTCGCGCACGGACAGCGGCAGCGGCCGCCAGCCCGCGAGCCGGCCGAGGCCGACCACCGGCGGGTGCACCGGCGAGTGCGCCATCACCTCGGCCGGTTCGCCCAGCACCGGGGGCGCGCCCGGGGTCAGCAGCAGTACCTGGTCGGCGTACTGGACGACCCGCTCCAGCCGGTGTTCGGCCATCAGCACGGTGGTGCCGAGGTCGTGCACCAGCCGCTGGAGGACGGCGAGCACCTCCTCGGCCGCGCCCGGGTCGAGGGCCGAGGTGGGCTCGTCCAGGACCAGCACGCGCGGGTGGACGGTGAGCACCGAGCCGATCGCGACGCGCTGCTGCTGGCCGCCGGAGAGCGAGCCCAGCGCCCGGTCGCGCAGGTCGGCGAGGCCGAGCAGGTCGAGGGTCTCCTCGACCCGGCGCCGCATGACGTCGCTCGGCAGTCCCAAGGACTCCATGCCGTAGGCGAGTTCGTCCTCCACGGTGTCGGTGACGAACTGCGCCGACGGGTCCTGGCCGACGGTGCCGACCAGGTCGGCGAGGTCGCGCGGGCGGTGTTCGCGGGTGTCCCGGCCGCCGACGGTGACCCGGCCGTGCAGCACGCCGCCGGTGAAGTGCGGCACCAGGCCGCTGACCGTCCCCAGCAGGGTGGACTTGCCGGAGCCCGACGGGCCGACCAGCAGGCAGAGTTCGCCCTCGGGGACGGTGAGGTCGACGTCGTTCAGAACGGGCGCTGCGGAGTCCGCGTACCGTACGGAGACCTGCTCGAAGGTGATCACGAAGCCCTCCGGGGCGGGGTCGGGGCGGCGAACGCCGGTACCAGGCCGAGGAGTACGGCCAGGACGGCGGCCAGCGGCAGCTCGGGGACGGTCGGCGGGACGACGGTGGGGGCGAAGGCGGCCGGGCCCTGGGTGGCCAGGTAGGTGGTGAGGGCCGCCACGGCGGCGCCGGATCCCGCCGTCAGCCACTCGGGAACGGCCCAAGGATCCGGCCGGTAGCGGGTCCTGACGGATCGCCGGTTGCCGAGCAGCAGCCCGGCGAAGGCGGCGGCCAGGCCGAGCAGGAGGACGGGCAGTGCCCAGCCGGCTCCCCCGGCGGTGAGCAGCCCGTACGCGGCCAGGCAGACCCCGAGCAGTCCGGCCAGGGTGAGCGCGGCGGTGGCCCGGGCGAGCGGGCGCGGGACGTCGGCGGTGCGGCCGAAGCCTCGGGTGTCCATCGCCGCCGCGAGGGCGATGGACCGCTCCAACGCGCCCTCCAGGACGGGGAGTCCGACGCTCAGCACGGCCGCGATGCCCTTGTCGGTGCGGCCGCGCAGGCGCCGGGCGGCGCGCAGTCGGCGGACGTCGGCGACCAGGTTCGGCGCGAAGGTCATCGCCACCACCACGGCCACGCCCGCCTCGTAGAGCGCGCCGGGCAGGGCGCGCAGGAGACGGGCCGGACTGGCGAGGGAGTTGGCGGCGCCGACGCAGACCAGCAGGGTGGCCAGCCGCAGCCCGTCGTACAGCGCGGCGAGCAGGCCCTCGACGGTGACCCGCCCGCCGATCCGCACGCCCTGCGCCCAGGCGGGGAGCGGGACTTCGGGCAGGGTGAGCAGCACGTGGGTGCCGGGGATCGGCGAGCCGAGCAGGACGGCGAAGACCAGGCGGATGCCCAGCACCAGCAGGCCGAGCCGCAGGAACGCCCCGTACGAGCGCGACCACGGCGCATCGCCGCGCCGCGCCGCGACCACGTAACCGGCGGTCGCGGCGAGCAGCAGCAGGATCGCCGGGTTGGTGGTGCGGGTCGCCGCCGCGCCCAGCCCGAGCGCCCACAACCACCAGGCCCCGGGGTGCAGTTGGCGGGGGCCGGTGGGCGGTCGGGTGCGGCGGGCGGTGCTGCTCACGGATTCTGTCCTGGGAGACGGGGGCAGGAGGTGGGTCCAGGCGGTGGGGCTAGGAGGCGTGGCCGGGCGGCGGGTTGGAAGCCGAGGTCAGGAGCCGAGGTCAGGGGCCGGGCGAGGTGGTCAGGGGTTGCGGCGGCGGCGCGCCTGCCAGACGGCGCCCCCGGCGAGGACGGCGACCAGCGCGCCGCCCGCGACCAGGCCGATGTCCGGGCCGCTGCCGCCACTGCTGCCGCCGCCGCTCTGCGGGGCGGCCTTGGCGGTGTTGTCCGGCGGCGCGGCGGCCGCGCCCAACTGCTCGGCGCACCCAGCCTTCGGGTAGCCGGCGATGGCGCACAGCAGCCCGTTGGTGTCGTACCGCAGCGGCGGCGCGACGGCGGCCAGCACCTCGGCCGAGCTGGCGCGCGGCGCGACGCTGGCGCACGTCGTCCGCTGCTCGGGCGGCTGCGCGGCGGAGGCCCCGGCGTCCTCGGCGGTCCCGAAGTCCAGCACGACGGCCACCCGCTTGCGGCCGTTCTGGGCGGGGGTGTTCGCGCAGATCGCGTCGAAGCGCGCCTGGGTGCGGGGCTTCGCGGCGTCCTGCCCGCCGTCGGGGCTGACGGCGAACCGCCAGCCGTCGACGGCGCCGTCCGGCGGCACGGCGATCGCGGGCCCCTGCTGCTGGTACGTCCACGCCCCGCCGTCGGCCCCGCGCCAGAACGACCAGTACCGGTATCCGGAGGCGGCCTGCGCGGGTGCGGCGCCGGCGATCAGGAGCAGCGTTCCGAGCAGCGCGAGAAGGGCGGCCGGCGGCCGCCGCCCGCCGACCGGGAGGCCGTGAACCACCGAGCGCATCAGAGGTTGGGGTTGCGCTTGCGCTGGAGGCTGAGCAGCAGGCCGCCGCCGATGCCGACGAGCAGGCCGACGATGATCAGCCAGAACTGGCCGAAGCCGTCGTTCTTCTTCTTCGCCGGAGTGGCCTCCGTGGTGGCGGCGGCCTTGGGGGCCGGGCCGAGGGCGGTGAGCTGGCCGGTGAGGTCGGCGGTGTCGCGGTGGGTGGCCTGGGCGACCATGAGGAGGGTGGCGGTGGCGGCGGCGTCGGTGCCGTTCTTGGTCCAGGTGGCGCCCTGTCCCTCAAGCCAGTCGACGGCCTCGGAGGCCTGCTCGGGGTGGCCGCTCTGGGTGAGGGCGAGCGCGGCCCAGGCGGTCGCGGTGTAGTCGGGCTTGGGCTCGGCGCCCGGCATGGTGAGGGTGAGGTGCTGGCCGCCCGCCGACAGCTGGGCGGTGAGGTAGGCGCCGACGGCCTCGCCGGCCTCGGCGTGCGGGACGGCGGTGGGCGCGGAGCCGTCGGCGCAGGCGAGGGGCTTGGGCGTCGAGTCGGCGCGCACCGAGGCGGTGACCGGCAGGTGCCCGCCGGCGGCGGCGAGCGCGGCCTGGGCGGTGGCCAGGGTGTTGGGGGCGAGGGTGCCGGCGGCCGGGTCCGGCTGGAAGGCGAAGGCGCCGCGCTGGTCGGCGGGGGCGGTGCAGCCGAGCTGGAAGTGGGCGAGGCCGTCGAAGGCGTTCTTCCCGGCCGCGCCCCCGCTGCCCGCCTTGGCGACGCTCGCCGGGTCGGTCCTGGCCGCGAACAGCGCGTTGACGGCGAGGCCGGTGGAGTTGGCGTCGCCCGGGCTGCCGGGGTTGTAGGGCCAGCTGCCGTCGGCGTTCTGGTTGGCCTTGAGCCACTGCACGCCCTTGTCGACGGCCGGCTGGTGCCCGCCGAGGGCCACCAGCGCCTGGATGGCGACGGCGGTGGCGTTGCTGTCCTCGGTCTTGGCGTCGCAGGCCGCGCCGGCCGCCCGGTAGGAGGGCCAGCCGCCGTCCTCGCACTGCTGCCCGGTGAGCCGCGCGACGGCGGAGTCGGCCGGGGTGACCTTGGCGGCCGACAGCGCGGTCAGCGCCAGCGACTGGCGCCAGACGCCGTCGTACGTCGGGTCGCTCCTGCCGTAGAGGCCGTCCGGGACGGCCGGAGCCGCCGAAGTGGCCGGAGCGGCCGGGGCCGCCGGAGTGGCCGGGCCGTCGGAGGGCGAGGGGCTGTCGGCGAGGGCCGGTCCGGCGGCGACGCCGGCGAGCAGCGCGGCGGACAGGGCGGCGGCGCCCAGTCGGGCGGCGTTCAGCATGGTGCGGGTGTGCCTTTCGGTGAGCGGTGGTGGCCCGGGCGGGGGCCGTTCCGTAGTCCTCGACGGGTGCCGGGCGCGGGCGCGCCCGGTCTGGCCGCTCGCCCCTCCCCGGGTGCTCCGACTCGTCCGGGCCGCGCGGTGCGGCGGCCGGGCTCACGGTTGCGGGGTCAGCGCCGGATTCACACCGGCTTCCCCCGGGGGAGGAGCGGGATGGAGTTGTGGTGCCCGTCGACTCTAGCCGCCGGGCCGGGCCGGACCGGCCCCCGGCAGCAGGAACAGGTTCCAGTCCGCGAGAGCTCAGGCCAGCGTCAGCAGCCGGGCCGCCGTGTGCAGGTCGGCCCGCACCTCGGCGATCGAGGCGCGCCCGGAGAGCCAGGCGACCAGGGCCGCGTGCCAGGTGTGCTCGATCACCCGGACGGCCGCCCGCTGGCCCTCGCTGGGCGGCGCGGACTGGCCGATCGCGTCCAGGATGAGCTGACCGGTGGCCGCGCTGATCCGGTCCACCTCGGCCCCGACCGAGCGGTCGGCGAAGCACATCGAGCGGACCATCGCCTCGGCCAGCAGCGGTTCGCGCTGCAGCGCGTGGAAGGCCCGGGTGAGCGCGTCGGCGACCCGCAGGGCCGGCTCCTGGTCGGTCGGCGGGTGCCGCCGGATGTGCTCCTGGAGGCCCTGCAGCTGCTCCAGCATGACCGCGACCAGCAGGTGAACCTTGGACGGGAAGTACCGGTACAGCGTCCCGAGGGCGACCTGCGCGCTCTCCGCGACCTCCCGCATCTGCACCGCCTCGTACCCGCCGCGGGCGGCCAGCGTGGTGGCGGCGCGCAGGATCCGGCGGCGCCGCTCGGCCTGGCGCGCAGTCAGCGGCGGCTCGCCCGAGGACGCGGGGGTGGGGCTCACGGACGTGGTCGGCGACGGCAAGTGTGCTCCCGGGGGCGCGTGGGTGGCGGCGTGCTCCAGAACGGGTCGACACGAAGTCGACTCGAAGTCGACCCGCGGTCGGTCGGTCGGTCGGTCGGGCCGGCGTGGCGGGAATCACCAGCCCTGGCTCCTGAGCGAAAGCTACGGGCCGGTATCTTCGAGGTCTCTCATTGTTCACACGGTCGATGAAGAGTTCCACAGCCACTGAAACCTGATCTACTTTAGCGACCGGCAGCACCAGTAGCACCGATAGCAGCCAGAGATGAGGGCCGAGGATGACCGCGCAGCCGCTGCGGATTGCCCTGCTGTCATACCGCGGGGACCCGTTCTGCGGCGGTCAGGGCGTGTACGTACGGCACCTCTCCCGTGAGCTGGCCAGACTCGGCCACCACGTGGACGTGATCGGCGCCCAGCCCTACCCCGTACTGGACGAGGTCGAGGGGCCCGGTTCGGTGCGCCTGGTCGAGCTGCCCAGCCTGGACCTCTACCGCGCCGACGACCCCTTCCGCACGCCCGCCCGCGGCGAGTTCCGCGGGCCGGTGGACATGCTGGAGTTCGCCACCATGCGCACCGGCGGCTTCCCCGAGCCGCTCACCTTCTCGCTGCGCGCCCGCCAGTACCTGGCCCGGCACAAGGGCCGCTACGACGTGGTGCACGACAACCAGACCCTCGGCTACGGCCTGCTGGGACTGGCCCGGCACGGCTTCCCGCTGGTCACCACGATCCACCACCCGATCACCGTGGACCGGCAGTTGGAGCTGGACGCGGCCACCACCCGGCTGAAGCGGCTGTCGCTGCGCCGCTGGTACGCCTTCACCCGGATGCAGCGCCGGGTCGCCGCCCGGCTGGACCACGTGATCACCGTTTCCGGCTCCTCGCAGCGCGAGATCGCCGAGCACCTGGGCGCCGCCCCCGGCGCGATCTCGGTGGTCCCGATCGGCGCCGACACCCGGCTCTGGTCGCCCTCGGCGGAGGTCGAGCGGGTCCCCGGCCGGATCGTCACCACCTCCAGCGCGGACGTGCCGCTCAAGGGCCTGGTCTTCCTGGTCGAGGCGCTGGCCAAGGTCCGCACCGAGCGCGACGCGCACCTGGTGGTGGTCGGCAAGCCGCAGAAGGACGACGGGCCGGTGGCCGAGGCGGTGCGCCGCTTCGGGCTGGCGGAGCACATCGAGTTCCGCACCGGTCTGAGCGACGAGGAGCTCGTCGACCTGTACCGCTCGGCCGAGGTGGCCTGCGTCCCGTCGCTGTACGAGGGCTTCTCGCTGCCCGCCGCCGAGGCGATGGCCACCGGCACCCCACTGGTCGCCACCACCGGCGGGGCGATCCCCGAGGTGGCCGGGCCGGACGGCGTGACCTGCCTGGCCGTGCCGCCGGGGGAGGCGGACGCGCTGGCCGCCGCGCTCGGCCGGCTGCTGGACGACCCGCGGCTGCGCGCCGAACTCGGCGCGGCCGGGCGGGAGCGGGTACTGGCCCGGTTCACCTGGGCGCGGGCCGCCGAGCTGACCGCCGAGGCGTACCGTGCGGCGATCGCCACCGGCGTCGGCGCCCGGGCCCGCTCCGGGCCCGGCTGGCGGTACGTGCCCTGAGTGACGTGCTCTTGAGCGACGCGCCCCGAGCGACGCGCTCTTGACCGACGCGCCCCGGGACACCGGGCGAGTGGTGGCCTGACGAAGCGTCAAGAACGCTTGTTAGCAATAGGAATGGGAGCCCTGCAGTGCTGACCGTCGATTTCTCGCGCTTCCCGCTCGCCCCCGGCGACCGGGTGCTCGACCTGGGCTGCGGCGGGGGCCGGCACGCGTTCGAGTGCTACCGCCGCGGCGCCAACGTGATCGCCCTCGACCAGAACGCCGAGGAGATCGCCGAGGTCAAGAAGTGGTTCGCCGCGATGGAGCTGGCCGGTGAGGCCCCCGAGGGCGCCTCGGCCGTCGCGATGGAGGGCAACGCGCTGGCGCTGCCGTTCGAGGACGAGTACTTCGACAAGATCATCATCTCCGAGGTGATGGAGCACATACCCGACGACAAGGGCGTGCTCAACGAGATGTTCCGGGTCCTCAAGCCGGGCGGCCTGCTCGCCGTCACCGTGCCGCGCTGGCTGCCGGAGAAGATCTGCTGGGCGCTGTCCGACGAGTACCACGAGGTCGAGGGCGGCCACATCCGGATCTACCGGGGCGACGAGCTGCTCGGCAAGCTCAAGGACGCCGGCCTGGAGCCGTACGGCACCCACCACGCGCACGCGCTCCACTCGCCGTACTGGTGGATCAAGTGCGCGGTCGGCGTGGACAACGACAAGGCGCTGCCGGTCAAGGCGTACCACCAGCTGCTGGTCTGGGACATCGTCGGCACCCCGGTGATCAGCGCCCTCACCAAGGCCGCCGAAAAGGCGCTCAACCCGGTCATCGGCAAGAGCTTCGTGGCGTACGCCTCCAAGCCCAACCGCGTCGAGTCCGGCCGGGCGGGCGCATGACCGCCGCCGTCCCCGAGGTGCTGCTGCTCGACGGGGTGCTGGACGCCGAGCAGGCGGCCGGCACCGTCCGCAGCATCCTGGCCGAGCAGCGCCCCGACGGCGCCATACCGTGGTTCGCCGGCCACCACCTCGACCCCTGGGACCACACCGAGGCCGCGATGGCCCTCGACACCGCCGGCGAGCACGCCGCCGCCGAGGCCGCCTACCGCTGGCTCGCCGCCCAGCAGAACCCGGACGGCTCCTGGTACGCCGCGTACACCGACGGCGTGGTCACCGACCGCGCCAAGGAGAGCAACTTCTGCGCGTACATCGCGGTCGGGGTCTGGCACCACCACCTCAGCACCGGCGACGACGCCTTCCTGGAGTGGATCTGGCCGGTGGTCCGGCGGGCCCTGGACTTCATCGTCGGCCTGCGGCTGCCCGGCGGCCCGATCGCCTGGCGGGTCGACGAGGACGGCGCCGCCACCGACGAGGCGCTGCTCACCGGCTCGTCCAGCATCCTGCACGCGCTGCGTTGCGGCCTGGCCGTCGCCGACTACCTGGAGGAGCCCCAGCCCGACTGGGAGCTCGCGGCCGGGCGGCTGCGGCACGCCATCACCCACCACCCCGAGCGGTTCCTCGACAAGGGCCGCTACTCGATGGACTGGTACTACCCGGTGCTCGGCACCGGCCTGCGCGGCGACGCGGCGGTGGCCCGGATCGAGCGGGACTGGGACCGCTTCGTCGTCCCCGGCCTCGGCGTGCGCTGCGTCAGCGACCGCCCGTGGGTGACCGGCGGCGAGAGCGCCGAACTGGCCCTCGCGCTCTGGGCGATCGGGCAGTCCGACCGCGCGGTGGACATCCTGCGGTGGATCCAGAAGCACCTGCGGCACGAGGACGGCTCGTACTGGACCGGGTACGTCTTCGAGGACGACGCGATCTGGCCCGAGGAGCGCACCACCTGGACGGCCGGGGCGCTGCTGCTCGCGGTCGCCGCGCTCGGCGGGGACCCGGCGACGGTCACGGTGTTCGGCGGGGACCAGCTGCCGGCCGGGCTGGTGGTCCAGGACTGCTGCTGAGGGCGTCGACCGAGCCCGTCAGCTGAGGGCGTGAACGCGGAAGGGGGGGGGGGGGGGGGGGCGGGGCCCCCCCCCCCCCGCCCGGGGGGGGGGGCGCCCCCGCGGGGGGCCCCCGGTTGGGCTGCACCAGCCCGGGGTTGCGGTCCGCGCCATGCCCGCCATCCCCGGCG
>NZ_JBICZB010000083.1:0-18998 GCF_043201815.1 Kitasatospora sp. NPDC048296 | reverse complement strand
AGGGGCGCGGGGGGGTTGGGGCCCGCGTGTGGGGGTGGTGGGCCCCCCCCGCGCCTCCCTGCTTTGGGGGGGCCGGGGGGGGGGGGGGCGGGGGGGGCCCCCCCCCCCCCCCTTCCGCGTACGTGGCGGGCGTCAGCCGCGCTGGAGGCCCGAGGTGTCGGTCAGCAGGCCCTGGGTGCCGTCCGGCAGCTGCGCGACCAGCGCGGCGCCGCGCTGCTCGACGGCCAGGTACCAGGTGCCCGGCACGACCTCGCCGACCGGGGCGCCGGCCGGGTTGTCCTTCGGGGCCAGCTGGCGCGGGGCCGGGACGGCGAACCAGTACGGCTGGAAGTCCGCCGCCGGGGCGGCCGGCTGCTGGGCGGCCGGGGTCGGCTGCGGGGCGGGGACGGCGGCGTCCTGCGGCTGACCGGCCACCGGCTGACCCGGCAGCGGCTGACCGGGCTGGCCCGGCTGCGGCTGGCCGGCGCCCGGGTAGCCGTAACCGCCGGCCGGCTGGCCGCCGAAGGCCGGGTCGTGGCCCTGGGCCGGGTAGCCGTACTGGCCGGGCTGACCGGGCGCGCCCGGGTGACCGGGCTGGCCCGGCATCGGGTACCCGCCCTGGTACGGGGCGGCCGGACGGTCGGTGACCAGCGGGGCCTTCAGCGCGGGCACCAGCGGGCTCGCGGCGGCCGCACCGGCCAGCACGATCAGCGAGATGAGGCCGAGCCAGGCGCCGAAGCCGTGGCTGATGCTGCTGCCGGACGGGCCGCCGCCCAGCGACCAGATCGAGGTCCACAGCGCCGCCACGGCGAACGCGATGCCCCACTGGTCCAGCCGCAGGCCGAGCACCTGACGGTTGGCCGCACCCGGACCCTGGAAACGCTGCACCAGGATCAGCACGGCGGCGACGATGCCCAGGAGGTAGATCGAGGGCAGGATGGGGAACAGCTCAGTGCTCCACGCGTTCTGCGAGGCATCGGGCCCGCAGTACCGGCCCACGCAACTCACGGTCCAGTAGGGCAGGAAGGAGGCGATGAAGAGCAGGACCGCCGCGCCTGCGACGGCGGCGTCTCCCCTGGTGAGAGCGCGCAGATTCACTTACGTTCCCCTCGTTGACGTTTCGTGGACGGTGATTCGTGCGGTCGGGCTGACCGGCCGAAACTCCCGAACGGACCAGAAGCCTAGGGCCAACCGTCCTGCCGGTGCACGGCGGGACCGGGAATGGGTCGAAGTCGTTGCAAACCGTGCGGGCCGGGCGGAGCGTCGTCCACCAGGCCCGCCCGCCCCAACTCCCTTGCCGGGCCCGCTCAGTGCGCGGTCAGGAACGCGGTCAGCGCGTCGGCGATCCCCTGGGCCGCCTGCTGGCGCCACTGAGGGTCCGTCATCCGCCCGGCGTCCGCGGAGTTGCGCATGTTACCGCACTCGATGAACACCTTGGGGACCGCGGAGAGGTTGAGGCCGCCCAGGTCGGAGCGGGTGTCCAGGCCCTGGTCGGCGATGTAGTCGGCGTACGGCTCGCCGGTCGCGGCGTGGAAGTGGTCGCGCAGCAGCAGGCCGAGCCGGTGCGAGGGTTCGACGATCGCGGAGTTGTCCGCCTTACCGGCGACCACCTTGGCGGGCATGATCACGTGGAAGCCGCTGCCGCTCGCCGGGCCGCCGTCGCCGTGCACCGAGACCGCGACGTCGGCGTGCGCGTCGGCGCCCGCCCTCGCCCGCTCGTCGACGCACGGGCCCCAGGCGCGGTCGCCGTCCTGCACCAGCACCACCTTGGCGCCCCGGGCGGTCAGCAGGGCGCGGGCCCGGCGGGAGACGTCCAGGGTGTAGTCGGCCTCGGTGTAGCCGGAGTTGGTCTCGGTGCCGGTGGTGTCGCACTCCTTGTGGGCGTTGCCGATGTCCACCTGACGGTTGATCTCGGTGGGGTGGGAGAAGTTGCCGGGGTTGTGGCCGGGATCCAGCACGACGGTGCGGCCGGTCAGGTCGGCGGTGCCTCCGGGGGGTGCGGTGGGGCTCGCGGACGGTGTGCCGGCGGGCGCTCCGGACGGTGTTCCGGCGGGCGCGGGTGTTTCCGTGGGAGTCGCCGTCCCGGTGGGCGTGCCGCCGGTCGGCGGGGCCTCGGGGGTGGCGGGGGCCGTGGTGGCGGACCGGACGGCGCCGGGCGGCGTGGCCGTGGCAGCCGCCGGGGCGGAGTCGTCCAGGGCCCGCCAGCCCAACCAGCCCGCCGCGCAGAGCGGGACGACCGCGGCCACCACCGTGGTGGCGCGCAGCAGGGCGGAACGGCGGCGGGGCGGTGGGGAGGTGGGGCCGGTCACGGGTGGGTCAGATCCTGTCCTGGGTCCGTGCGGTGAGGCCGTAGCCGCCCGCGATCGGGTTCCACTTGGTCATGAAGTCCGTCTTCGCCTGGGTGGCCTGCGGGTTGAGTTCGTCCGCGTGCGTCTTGTCCGCGGTGGTCGGGGCCTTGCCGGAGCAGCCCTGCTTGGCGACGGCGCGCGCCCAGCTCGCGTACGCCCGGTCGATGTCGGCGGACAGCTGCCAGGCGGACTTCAGCGAGTTCACCGCGTCCGCGCCGCCCGGCACGTCCGTCATGCTCAGCTTGGCGAGCTTGGTCAGCAGCCCGTCGCGCTGCTTGGCGCCGTTGTCGAACGTCTGGGCCGCGCTCTCGATGTCGGCCTTGGACGGGCAGCTGCTCACCTTGGCGACGGCGCTGCCGATCGGGGCCTTGGCGTTCTCGCCCTCGCTGAGCAGGCCGTCCAGCGCCTGCGCCTGGGACTGGGCGTTGGGGCCGGGGACGGTCGCGGTCGGGGACGGGGTCCCGTCGGCCGGGGTGCTCGGGGCGGCGCCCGGCGCGGCGTCCGTCCCGGTCGGCGCCGGGGCGGGCTGCGGGTTGCCGGAGCCGGTCGCGGGCGCGGCCGTCGGGGCGGGCGCGGCCTGGCCGCTCTTGTCGTCGCCGCTCTGGGTCGCGTACAGCAGGCCGCCGCCGACCGCCAGCACCAGGAGCAGCGCGAAGCCGATCAGCAGCGGGGCCTTGCCCTTGCCCGGGCGCTCCTGCTCCTGCTCGTCGTCGACCGGGTAGTGGGTCGGGTAGTCCGGCTGGGCCCCGTACGGGGACTGCGGCGGCGCGGCCGCCGGGGGCGGCGGCGGGTAGACGTAGCCGGGGCCGGGGGTCGTCGGCGCTCCCTGCGGTCCCCGGTCCTGCGGGGTCGCGTGGGAGGGGAACGGCGTGGCGGCGGGCTGGGGCGGCGGGACGACGGTGGGGAAGGCGGCGGTGGGTGCCCCCGGGCCCGGGGCGGGCGCGGGGGGCGGGGGCGGGCCGAAGCCGGGCGCGGTGGCCAGGTACGGGCGGGCGCCCAGCGGCGGGCCCTGGTCGCCGACGGCGCCCGCGGTGGGGGGCGGGGCGACCGGGCCGGGCGCCGGGGGTTGTGCGCCGGGGGCGGGCGGGGCCGGCTGGGCGCTCTGGGTGGGCGGGGCCGGCTGGGCGGCGGGTGCGGGCTCGGCGTCCTGCCGCTGCGGATTGCGGACCCAGCCGCCCACGCCGCCGCGCGCGGTCGGGTCCCAGACCGCCGGAGCGGTGTTCTGCTGGTCCGTCATGTGCCGCTGGCCCCCACCGTCCGCCGATGCTCTGCCTGGTGCTGTTACCTCGTGCGCTGCCTGGTGCTGCCCGGTGCAGCCGCCTGGTGCTGCGCGGACACCGTACCGTTCGAACCCCCGGCCGACAGTCCCGGCACGACGTTAGAGCATCCGTACCGGGCCGCGGGCGCGATCAGCTCAGGCGGCGGCGCGGCGCAGGACGCGCAGCGAGCCGGTCACCGAGACCTCCTCGAAGCCCTCGGCCAGTGCCCGCAGGTACACCCGGTACGGGGCCTGGCCGCCGTCCGCAGGGTCCGGAAACACGTCGTGCACCACCAGCAGGCCCTCGGGCGCCAGGTGCGGCACCCAGCCCTCGTAGTCGCCGGTGGCGTGCTCGTCGGTGTGTCCGCCGTCGATGAACACCAGGCCCAGCGGCCGGCCCCACAGCGCGGCGATCCGCGGCGAGCGGCCGACCAGCGCGACCACGTGGTCCTCCAGCCCGGCGGCGTGCAGGGTGCGGCGGAAGCGGGGCAGGGTGTCCATCAGCCCGACCTCCGGATCCACCAGGGTCTTGTCGTGGTACTCCCAGCCGGGCTGCTGCTCCTCCGAGCCGCGGTGGTGGTCCACGGTTAGCGCGACCGTCCCGGCCTCGCGGGCCGCCGCGGCCAGCAGGATCGCCGAGCGGCCGCAGTAGGTGCCGATCTCCAGCACCGGCAGGCCGGTGAGCCGGGCCGCGGCCACCGCCGCCGCGTACAGCGCGAGGCCCTCGTCCACCGGCATGAACCCGGTGGCCGCCTCGAACGCCGCCAGCACCTCGGGCGCCGGGCGGGCGCTCTCCAGCAGGTCGGACATGCGGTGCTCCTCGGGTTCGGTACGGCTTCGGTACGGCGGACGGACGTGCTCGGACCCTACTCGACGGTAGCGGCGGGCGGGAGCGGGGGCCGGGCGGCGGTCGGTCGGGCCTCGGCGCGCTCGACCAGGGCGATCCGTAGGTGGGCCGGCGGGCGGGTCAGCGGGTGGGAGGCGTCCGTGTGCCCACTGCCTGTTCTGGAACGCGTTCTAGTCCAGCCCGGCCGCCCGTGCCAGAATCGGGCCGATCGCCGTTCGGAGCGAGTCGTTCGGAGCGAGTCGTTCGGAGCGAGTTGTCAGATCGAGTTGGTCAGACCGAGGCACACGAGGCACACCGGGAGCAGCCCCATGCGCGCAGCCGTCCTGCACAAGACCGGCCAGGACACCCTCGACGTCCGCGAGGACGTCACGACGGTCGGCTTCGGACCGGGCACCGTGCGGGTCCGGATGCGCGCCGCCAGCCTGTGCCACTCCGATCTCTCCGCGATGAGCGGCGTCCTGCCGCAGCCCGCGCCGTTCGTCCCCGGGCACGAGGGCGCCGGGGACGTCGTCGAGGTCGGCGAGGGTGTCACCGGCGTCGCGCCCGGGGACCGCGTGGTGCTCTGCTGGATGGCCCCCTGCGGTCGCTGCGCCCACTGCGAGCAGGGCCGCGGCCACCTGTGCGTCGCCAGCCTGCGGCGGCTCGGCGTCCCCGGCTTCCGGCTGGCGCAGGACGGTACGGAGGCCTCCGGCTTCTACGGCACCGGGGCCTTCGCCGAGGAGGTCGTGGTCGCCGCCGACGCCGTGATCAAGGTGCCGGCCGACCTGCCGTACGAGGCCGCCGCGCTGATCGGCTGCGGGGTGACCACGGGCATCGGCGCCGCGGTCAACACCGCGAAGGTCGAGCCCGGCGCCTCCGTCGCCGTGATCGGCGCGGGCGGCGTCGGAGTGGCCACCGTCCAGGGCGCCCGGGTCTGCGGCGCCGCCCGGATCACCGTCGTCGACCCGGTCGTCTCGCGCCGCGAGCGCGCGCTCGCCTTCGGTGCCACCGAGGCGATCGCGCCGGAGGAGCTGAAGGCTGTCGCCAAGGGCCTGCCGGGCGGCGGCTTCGACTACGTCTTCGAGGCGGTCGGCCGCTCCGCCACCGTCCGGGCCGGCTACGACGCGGCCCGGCGCGGCGGCGCCCTGGTCGTCATCGGGGCGGGCGCGCAGGACGACCGCGCGCAGTTCACCATGGGCGAGCTGTTCTTCAACGAGAAGCGCCTGCTGCCCTCGCTGTACGGCGGGGCGCCGGTCGCCCGCACCATCGGGCTGATCGTGGACCTCTGGCGGGCCGGGCGGATCGACCTCGACGGGATGATCACGCACCGGGTCGGGCTGGCGGACGTGAACGAGGCGATCGCGCAGATGCGCAGCGGCGAGGCGCTGCGGACGGTGGTCTCGCTGGGGTGACGGCGTTTCGGCGGTGACGTTTCGGCGCGTCGGTGCTTCGGCGCGTCGGTGTGGCGGCGTTTCGGCGCGGCGGCGTTTCGGTGCGGCGACGCTTCGGTGACGACGCGCGAGGGCCCGCCGGTGTGTTTCCGGCGGGCCCTCGTCGTGGTGTCTCCCTGGGGTTTTCCCCTGGCTCAGGTCTGTCCTCAGGCCTGAGCGCCGGCCGCGCGGTGGCGGCCGTGCGGGTCGGAACGAGGAGTTTCGTCGGCCGCGGACGCGCCGCGGTGGCGGCCGTGCGTCGCGGTGTCCTCGGCCGTCTTCTCGTCGGCGTCGGTCCCGTTGGTCGCGGGTCCGGTGGTGTCGGTGAGGGTGTCGGGCATGAGAATCGTCTTCCGTGCGAGGGTGCAGGTCATCGGCGCCCGTCCGGCGCCTGCGGCGCACGGTCGGGTCCCCGATCGGGCGCTCGGTACGCGCCCACAGCCGGTGATCGCGGCCCGTGCCCCGGCCACCATAACGGCCGGGACGGACGAGATCCTATCGAGATCATGACGCGAGTCCCGCGCCGAGCCAGTGTCCGACCAGCTCCCGGTAGAGCGGTGACAACACCTGCAGGTCCCCGTGCCGGGCGAGCACGCCCCGGCCACCGTCCAACAGCAGCACCCGGTCCGCCCGCAACGCCGAACTGATCCGGTGGGCGATCACCACCAGCGTCCCGTGCCGCGCGGCGAAGGCCCGTTCCACCCGCTCCTCGGCCGCGGCGTCCAGATGGCAGGTCGCCTCGTCCAGCACCACCAGTGACGCGGGCGACAGGTACGTCCGCACCAGTGCGATCAACTGGCGCTCACCCGCCGACAGTTCACCCGGATCGCGCAGCGTGCCGTGCAGCCCGCCCAGCCGCTCCACCAACTCCCCGGCGCCCAGCAGCTCCACCGCCTCGGCCAGCCGCTCGTCGCTGCTGCCCGGGGCGAGCCAGGCGAGGTTCTCCCGTACCGGCCCCGGAAACACATACGCCTCCTGCGGCAACAGCGAGGCCGGCGGCGCTGTCACCGTCCCCGCCGTCGGCACCACCAGCCCGGCCAACAGCGCCGCCAGCGTCGACTTCCCGGTCCCGCTCGGCCCCACGACGGCGACGTGCTCCCCGGGGCGGAACACGGCGTCGAGCCCGTCGAGCACGGGGGCGGCGGTGAAGCCGTGCGCATACCGAACGCCGTACAGCCGCACCTCCCCGGCGGGCGGCGGTGGGGCTTCGGGTACGGCGCCCTCCGCGCCTGCGGCTTGCGCGCCGGGTGCCCGGCCGGCACCGCGCCGCCCGTCCGCGCCCGTCCTCGCACCGGACGGGTCGCCGTCGGCCGTGACCGTCGCCAGACGGTCCAGCACGACAGCGAGGTTGAGCAGCCAGCCGCCGACCGTACCGGCCAAGGTCCGTACGGCCGGGTCGAGTTGTTGCAGCAGGTAGGTGGCGACGCCGAGCAGCTCGCCCGCGGTCAGCGCCTCGTGCGCGAGCAGCCACGGTGCCGCCGCGAGGACGGCCAGGACCGGCAGCCGTCCGCCGAGCGCCACGACGAGCGCACGCAGGGCCGAGGCCCGGCCCAGCGCCCGGGAGGCGGCCGCGCTCTCCTGTGCGGCCTCGGTCAGCGCCCGGGCGACCTCCTGCCCGGTGCCCGTCGCCTGGACATCGCGCAGCCCGTGAAGGGTTCGTCCGGCGTCGGCGGCGAGCCGCTCCTCCGCCAGCACGGCCGCCCTCCGCCGGGACACCATCGGGCGCAGCAGCCGGACGAACAGCACCCCGGCCGCCGACAGCGGCAGCAGCACCAACGGCAGGACGGCGGGCGCCAGCAGCGTCAGCCCGATCAGGGCGGCGACCAGTGTGACCCCCACCCCGCGCAGGGTGCGGAGCAACGTCGCGGTCAACTGCCGCGCGGACTCGACCTGCTCGGTGAGCCTGGCGACCTCGGCCGGATCCGCCGAGGGGCGCGCGAGCGCACTGCGGACCACCTGCTCGACCAGCGCGTCCCGCAGCGGCTCCACCACCCCCGCGAGGTACGGGAACCCGGCCCGCGCCGCGTACGCCCGAACCCCCATCGCCGCCCCGAACCCCGCCAGCCAGGCCACCCCGACTGCCGGCCGCCCGGCCAGGAACCCCTGATCGACCGCGGCCGAGACGAACAACCCGGAGAGCAGCGGCGGCAGCGCCTCCAGCCCGGACCACAGGAGCAGCCGCACCAACGCCCTCCGGGTGCTCCCCAACTGCCGGAACAGCAACCCCCACCCCGGCCCCCCGAACCCCGAGACCCGCCGCCTCCGCCGCCCACCCGGAGCCTGAACGGCCCGCTGCCGCGTGAGAAGTCGGCCGCGCCGACTTCTCACGCGGGCGCGCGCGGCTGGGGAGCGCGCTGAGGCGGGGCTCTGTGGAGTGCGGAGTCGGCCGTGACGACCTTTCGCGTGGGAGCTCACTGGATCTGCTGTGGTGGGTTGCATGGGTGGTCGGTTCAGCCGGCCTTCCGTGTGGTCGGGTTGTTCGGGTCGCATGGGAAGTCGATCTGGCCGACTTCCCATGGAGGTGGGTGTGTGCGGTCCGGGGTGCCTCTCCGCTCGGGCCGACTTTCTGTGCGGCCTCGGCAGCGGCGGGCCCGGGGTCAGGCCGTGGCGGCGCTCAGTGCCGTGTCGGACAGGGCCGCGCGGTAGTCGGGGTGGGGGAGGAGGGTGGTGTGGGGGGCCAGGGCGCGGAGGTGGCCGGCGTCGAGCCAGGCGACGAGGTCGGCGCGGGCGGCGACGGTGGCGCGGTGGGCGATGACGAGGCGGGTGCGGCCGTGGGTGGCGCGGTCGAGGGCCTGGGTGACCTGGTACTCGGTGGCGAGGTCCAGGCCGGAGGTGGCGTCGTCGAGGATGACGACCCGGGTGGGGCGGGCCAGGAGGCGGGCGAGACCGAGGCGTTGCAGTTCGCCACCGGAGAGGTGGAGGTCGTCCAGCGGGGTGTCCCACCCCTGGGGAAGCCGTTGCAGGAAGCCGTCCGCCCGGGCGGACGCCGCCTCGGCCGGGCCGGCTCCGCCCAGCGCGTCGCGGACGGTACGGCCGACCAGTGACGGACGGGCGAAGGCGTAGCCGACCGCCTGCCGCAGCTCGGCGGCCGACAGGGCGCCCACCGGGACGCCGTCGATCAGTACGGTGCCCTCGTCCGGGTCGCGCAGCCGTCCGGGCAGGGCGGCCAGCAGCGACTTGCCGGAGCCGGAGCGTCCTACCAGGGCGACCGTACGGCCGCCGGGGACGGTGAGGTCGAGCGGCCCGAGCAGCACCCGGTCGCCGTCGCGCACCACCACGCCCCGCAGCGAGACCTCCCCGGGCCCGCCCGCCGGGAGCGCCGCCGTACCGATCGGCGCGGGCGCGAGGGCCAGCAGGTCGTCCACCCGGGCCTGTCCGGCGCGCGCGTGCGCGACCCCGACGAGCGCCTCGACCTGCTCGAACAGCCCCGCGCCCAGCGCCGCCCAGCCCGCCGCCGCGGCGAGCGCGCCGGGGGCGAGGGCGCCGTCCGCGAGCAGAGTGCCGGCGGTGGTGAGCACCGCGACCTCGACCAGGGCGATCAGCGCGGTCGCCTGCCAGGCGGTGCGCCGCTGCGCCGCCCAGAGCGCGTGCCCGGCCGCGGAGAGTTCCGGCAGTGGCGCCAACACCCGTGCGGACTCGCGCTGTTCGGCACGTGCGGCGTGAATGCTGCGCAGTCCGGCGAGGGCGCCGCTGAGCCGGGCGGCGATCTCGGCCTGGACCTCCTGGTAGCGGGCGAAGGCCGGCCGGGCCTGGCGTAGGAAGAGCCGGATCAGCAGCACACCGGGCACCACGCCCGCGAAGAAGGCCAGTGCCAGCCACGGCGACAGCACCGCGAGCCCGAGGATCGCGCCCACCGAGGTGAGCAGCGCCGTGGCGGCGCCGAGGGCGGCGGGCAGCCGGCCGCCCGCGTCGCCCGCCGAGCCCAGCAGTCGGGCGGCGAGGTCGCCGGGAGGCGGTCCGCCGTGCAGTCGGCCGCCCGGCCCGAGGGCGAGCAGGTGGCGGACCAGACGTCCGCGCAGGGCCGCGGTGGCCTCGGCCGAGCAGGCCGGTCCGGCGGCCGCGGCGGTGGCGTCGGCGGCGGCCGCAGCGCCCAGGGTGCCGGCGAGCAGCGCGAAGGCGCCGGGCCCGGACCGGTGGCCGAGGACGGCGTCGACGGCTCCGGCGAGTACGGCCGGCAGCGCGAGGGTGGTGGCGGCCCCGACCGGCAGGGCGATGCCCAGGGCGAGGGTCCATCCGGTGGGGAGGTGGGGCAAGTCATGGCTCCCGTCGGTGAATCGGGAAGTCAACGGAAGGGGAAGTCGGCCGGAGGGGAAGTCAGCCGGAGTGGACCGAGGAAGACGGGGGTGCCGCCCCCGCCTGTCCGGACAGGCGGGGACGGCACCCGCGGGCTACCGCCTGGTCAGCCGATGGCTCAGCTGTTGGTGAAGATCAGGCAGGTCAGGATGAGACAGGTGTACTGGCAGCCGCTGCCGTGGCCGGTCAGCTCGACGGACTCGGTCTCCGGCAGGTCCTGCAGAGCCGCGAGATCGGTCTCGAAGTCCACCATGTTCTCCATGATCGGGTCCTCCCCTTGGGTTCACGCCCGCCGCGATCTGCCTGCGGGCGTCGGGTGTCGCCCCCCGGGCGGCCTCCATCCGCCGCACCGGGGGTGGTGCCCCGGACCGCTGTGGGTCCGGGAGTCTGTGGGAAGCCGGGGTCGGTCCGGCGTCGGGATCGGTCCGGCGTCGGGATCAGCCCGGCCGGCCGGTCCGCAGGAAGGCGGCCAGCAGCTCGTGCAGCACGGCGGCGCCCTCCTCGGCGAGCACCTCGTGCCCGGATCCGGCCGCCTCGACGTACCGGAAGTCCGCGCCCTCGACCCGGCCGATCCGCAGCAACTCGTGCCGCAGTGACCGGGATTGGCTGACCGGTACGACCTCGTCCCGGTTGCCGTGCACCACCAGCAGTGGCGCGCTCAGCCGGGGCGCCAGCTGGAGGACGTCGCGCGGGCCGCGGGCGTCGGCGATCGGCTCGCCGCCGCCCAGTCGGGTGGTCAACGCCCGTACGGGGGGCGCCGCTTCGGCCAGCAGTCGGGCGCCGGACAGGAACGGCGCGACCACCGCGCAGCGGGCGACCTGCTCGGCCGGCGCGTGCGCGGCCGCCAGCAGCGCCAGGAATGCGCCATAACTGACGCCGAACAGTGCGGGCGGTTCCAGGCCGAGCGCCGCGCGCTGGCCGGCGATGCCGTCCAGCAGGTACAGCACGTCGTCCAGGTCGGGTCCGCCCCAGGCGCCCCGGATGGCCAGCGCGTGCGGTACCCCGTAGCCGGTGGAGCCGCGTTGGTTGGGCGCGACCACCGCCAGGCCTTCGGCGGCCATCCGTTGCAGCGCCGGGTCGAACTCCAGCCGCCAGGCGTCCGCCGGGCCGCCGTGCAGCGCCAGCACCAGGTGCGGGCTGCTCAGCCAGGCGTCCCCGCCGTACACCACGGCCTCCAACGGGCCTGCCGGGCCCGCCAGTTCGAGGCTCTGCGCGGGCTGCCAGCGGCTGCCGTCGCCGGGCGGCGTGCTGCCGTCGAGGCGCCAGCCGACGGGCGGGGTGCGGGCGGCGCGCAGCCCGCCGGGCTGCCAGGGCAGGACGGTGTCCCGCCACGGGCCGGGCAACCCCGAACTCAGCGGCGCGAGTTGGAGCGGCAGCGGCACGGGGCTGGAGCCGGCCGGGACCGGGCCGTGCGCCAGCAGTGCGTCCACGTCCAGGGTGGCCAGTGCCGCCGGGTGGTCGGGCGAGGAGTAGGGGAGTCGCAGCCCCGCCTCGCTCCAGTGTCCGACCGCGCCGAGCCGCCCGGGCGGCACCGGCAGCGGGTCCAGCCGGCCGACGCCGGGCCGCCAAAGGGCGAGCGCCGACCCGGCGCCGTGGTCGATCTGCACGGCTACCCGGGGGCCGTCCGCCGCCTGCCGCAGTGCGACCGGCCGCAGGAACATGCCCGCGACGTGCAGGCATTCCGGGAACCGCAGCGGTTCGCCGCCGCCCAGGACGCCCCAGCCGAGCCGGTCGGTGCCGGGCGCGTCGCTGCGCACCATCGCGAAGCGGGTGTCCGGGTCGAACAGCACCAGCCGGTCGTTGCTGCGCTCGCCGACCTCCAGCAGCGGGGTGGTGGTCCCGCTGCGCAGGTCCAGTACGACGGTGCGGACCAGTCCGCCGGCCACCCGGTCCAGCGCGAGCAGCGCGCCCGCGTGGTCCAGCCAGGCGCCGCCGCCGTGCAGGCCGGGGATCTCGGCGAGCTGCTCGGGCTGGCTGCCGTCCGCCCGGACCATCCAGACGGTGGTCGCCGGACGGGTGTCCGTGCCGAGCGCGAGCGCCACCGGGGTGCGCGGGCCGGCGTGGGGTGGCGCCGGGAGCGGCAGTAGGCGCAGACCGGGCATCCGGAACGCTGCCAACTGCTGTTCCACGGCGGTGTTTTCGCCATGCGTGCCAGGCGAGCCAGGAAAGCCGGACGGGCCGGACGGGCCTGGCGGGCCGGATGAGTCGTGCGAGCCGGAAGGGCCGGGCGAGAGGCGGACCAGGTCGTGCCGCTCGCCGTCGTGCCGGCAGATCAGCGCCGAGCCGTCGGGCAGCGCGACCAGCTGTGAGCGCAGGTTCTCCGAGCGGTTGCCGGACAGCGGCAGCGCGGTCGGTACGGCCGGTTCGCCGTTCGACGGAAGTCGCCAACTCTCCACGTACCAGCCGCTGTCGGCGGCCGCGGCGAGGCAGGCCGCATGGCTGCCGTCGGCGGCGAAGGTGAAGCTGAGGCGCCGCAGGGCCTGGGTGGTGGTGCGGGTGGCCACGTTCATGCCTCGCTCACCCCGCCTGTGCCGGAGGGGAGTCGACGTTCCACGGGCGGGACCGGGTCGAGCCAGAGCCGGGGGCCGCCGTGACGCAGTCGGAGCAGGAAGGCCAGCGGGCCCGCGGTGCCGGTGCCGTAGGCGGTGGCGCAGCCGGTACCGGTCTCGTCGGGGAGCGTCAGCAGGCCGTCGCGCAGGGCGGCCCGGGAGGCGATCAGCTGCGCCAACTCATCGGCGCCGGTGCGGAATTCGGGATCGGTGGTGGCCTCGGCGAGGTCCAGCAGGTACTCGCCGTCGCCGGCCAGCCCGTGGCAGGCGCTCACCCCGCTGTGCCAGCGGCCGGCCAGCACGGCCCGCCCGGCGGCGCGGGCGAGGTCGAGGGTGGCGGGCTCGCCGGTGGCCCGCCAGAGCCGGAGCAGGAAGCTGCCCGCGCCGGAGGAGCCGCTGCACCAGTGGGAGAGTCGGATGTGCTCGGGGTCGGCCGCGCTCTGCGGCCACCAGGCGGTCCGCCGGTCGGAGCCCCACCGTACGGTCGCGGCGAGCGTCCGCCCGGCGTCGACGGCGGCGGCCAGTGCGTCGGTGGCGAGAGTGTCGGTGGCGAGAGTGCCGGAGCTGGGAGGGCCGTCGCGCAGGTCATCGACGGTGAGAGCTTCGGCGACGGCGAGGAGGAAGGCGCCCACGCCCGCCACCCCGTGCGCGAAACCGAGATGGGTGATCCCCGCGAGCGCCGAGCCGAAGTCCGCCGGCACCGGCCAGACCGTCCCGTACGGCTCCTGCCGCGCGGCGGCGAGCAGGGTTCGGGCGCAGCCGGCGGCCCGGGAAAGGAAGCCGTCGCCGAAACCGCCGCCGAAGTCCTCGCCGAAGTCCTCGTCGAAGTTCTCGGCGGCGAAGCGCAGTTGGGCGAAGCCCGCGCCTGCCGCGCCGTGGCACACGTCGGGGTTGGGCCATTCGACGGCGACCCGGCGGGCGAGCGTGGCGGCCCGCTCGGCCAACCCGGCGTCGCCGAGTGCGCGGGCGGCGTCCAGCAGCGCCCACGCCGTGCCCGACCGCCCGAAGTGCAACCCGGGCAGCACCACCGGTTCGGCCGCGACGCGCCGCTCGATCCAGTTCGCGGCGGTACGGGCCGTGCGCGCGGCCTGCGCCCGGACGTCCTCCGGCAGCCCGTCGGCCGTCACGGCCCGTGCCAGGACGGCGAGCACACCGGCCGCGCCGTGCTGGACGTTGCACGGGTCCGTCCGTTCCCCGGCGGGGACGACGGGCCAGAGCCGGTCGGCCCGCTCGGGCGTCGCGGTGGCGGTGAGGTGTCGCAGGCCGTCGCACAGCAGCCGGTCGAGTGGCAGCCGGTCGAGTGGCGGGCCGTCGCCGCTCCGCACCGTGGTGACCGCGCCCTGCCGGGCGGCGGCCGCATGCCACAGCGGACTGACGGTGACCGAAGCGACGCCACCCAGCTCGGCCCGAGCCCTCGCCACCCCCCACCGCTGCCCCGGTTCATCCGCCCGCAGCCCCAGCACCACCGGCGCCAGCCGCCGCGCCGTCGCACCCGTGCGGGCCGCGAGGGCGAGCCAGCGCCCGAGGCGCTCGGCGACCGGACGGGCCTGCGGCGGATCCTCCGGCAGGTCCTCCGGCAGCAGCGGGTCGTGCCCGGTCGCGAGCAGGAAGAACAGCCCGCCGAGCGCGTACAGGTCGACGGCCGGGTCGGCGATGCAGGAGCCGGCCAGGGCCAGTCGCCCCTGCTCCGGGGCCCGGTAGCCGGGGGTGCCCGCCGAGCCGGCCCGGTGGCCGGTCTCGGCGGCGAGTTCGAGGTCGACCAGCCGCAGGCCGCCGTCCGGGCGGACCATCACATTGCCGGGGGAGAGGTCGCGCAGCACCAGCCCCTGGGCGTGCACCCGCTCGACCAGGTCGAGCAGCCCGTGCACCACCGGCTCGGCCTCGGCCCAGTCCACGTCCGGGCTGCCGTCGCGGCGCAGCCGGGCGGCGACCCAGGCACCCAACGGCTGTCCGGCGATTCGTTCCTGCACCAGGAAGACGGAGTCGTCCTGCTCGATCAGTTCGACGGCGCGCGGCGCCAGTTCCTGCCCGTCCAGTCGGGCGAGCAGCGCGGCCTCGTGCCGCAGCGCGTCGCGGGCGTCCGTCCCGGCGCGGTCGACCTCGATGTGCGCGCGGGCCTGCTTGACCACGACCTCCGCGCCGCCGGCCGCCTCCCGCCCGAGGAACACGCCCCCCTTCGCGCCGTGCCGTACGGCGGCGGTCACCGCGTACCGCCCGGCCAGCAGCACCCCGCCCCTGCGCCGCCCGGCGGTGGGAGCGGAGAACGGGTCCCGCACCCACCCCGGCGCCCGGTACGACCCCCCGCGCACGTCCTCGGCCCGCTCCCCGCCGGGCCCGCGCAGCACGGACCGGTACTCCCCGTCGTTGCCCAGCTCCGCCCGCGACGCGAACGCGCCGTACCGGTAGTGCACCCGGCTGCCCGGCCGGTACGGCCGGTCCGACAGCACCACCGGCCCCGGCAGCCCGGCCGTGGCCCGGTCCAGCTCGGCCGCCAGCCGCTGGAACTGCGCATCGTCCGCCGGGTAGACGGTGATGAACTTGCCCGCCGAGCCCCGGTCGCTGTTACGGGAGTTGAGCTCGCGCAGGCGCTCCTCCCCGGCGGCGAACTTGAAGTCGCACGGGTCGGCGGCGAGCACCCGCACCACCGCTGCGAGCACCTCCCCGCCCACCACCGACGCCGCGCTGACGTGGAGCTTCCAGCCCTGCTCCGGTAGGGGCGATGACGCGGACGGCCTGGCCGTGCACCAGAAGCCGCCGACGGTGACGTCCCAGTCGCCGTCGCCTCCCCGGCCTCCGGCACCGGCCAGCGCCGCCCGCGTCGTCTCCGGCCACGAACCGGCCGCACCCGGCTCGCGCCCCGCCGACCCCCGGCCCCCGGCCGTACGCAGCGATGTGCCCGCCGCCATTCGCCACCACATCCCTTCGTCTCGACCGCCGTGTCCGGGTGCTACTGCTCGGCACCCGGACACGGCGGCACGGCCTGATCGGTTTCCTCGGAAGGAGCGGGAGTGCCGCTCCGGCGCGGGAGTCCTCACCCGGACCTCCGACTCACCGGTCGGGGCTACTGCCGGGGCAACTCCCGTTCGCAGGACTGAAGTTAGTTTCGAGAAATCCGGCGGCTCAACGCAGAGCCGGTCACTTCACTCGTAAGGGTGATCCAGGGGCGGTTTCGAATTCGTACGAGAACCCTGCTGTGAGTAACGGGCGTGGGGCGCGCGGGAGTGCGCGGCCCGCGCGGGGCGCATCCGACGCCTCCGTCGCAGGTTGACGCGCATCCGTGCGCCCACGGCACCCGCGTCCGAACACCCCGGGCGGTGACGTCCGAACACCCCGGGCGGTGACGTCCGAACACCCCGGGCGGCTACGCCCGGACACCCGAGGACGCCGCCCCCCCCGAACGGCCGAGGCCCGACCGCCCCCGCGCGCACGGTAGTCTCGACAGGTGCCGAAACTGTCCGACGTCATCACCGCGCTCGAAGAGGTCTACCCTCCGCAGTGGGCGGAGTCCTGGGACGCCGTCGGCCTGGTCTGCGGAGACCCTCAGGCCGAGGTCAGCCGCGTGCTGTTCGCCGTCGACCCCGTCCAGGCGGTCGTCGACGAGGCCGTGGAGTGGGGCGCCGACCTCGTCGTCACCCACCACCCCCTCTACCTGCGCGGCACCACCAGCGTCGCCGCCACCACCTTCAAGGGCCGGGTGGTGCACACGCTGATCACCAACGGCATCGCGCTGCACGTCGCCCACACCAACGCCGACCACGCCGACCCCGGCGTCTCGGACGCGCTCGCCGAGGCGGTCGGCCTGCGGGTCACCGGCCCGCTGGTGCCGGACCCGACCGATCCGCTGGGCCGCCGCGGCACCGGCCGGATCGGCCTGCTGGAGCCCCCGCTGACCCTGTCCGCCTTCGCCGCGCAGGTCGCCACGGGCCTGCCCGCCACCGCCGCCGGGGTGCGCGTCTCCGGCGACCCGAACCGGCTGGTCAGCCGGGTCGCGGTGTGCGGCGGCTCGGGCGACAGCCTCTTCGCCGACGTACGGGCGGCCGGCGTGGACGCCTACGTGACCGCCGACCTGCGCCACCACCCGGCGTCCGAGGCCGCCGAGGCCGCGCCCGTCGCGCTGATCGACGCCGCCCACTGGGCCACCGAGTGGCCCTGGCTCGCGCTGGCCGAGCGCGCCCTGCGGGGCGCCGCCGACGAGCGCGGCTGGGCCGTGGAGACCAAGGTCTCCCACCGGGTCACCGACCCGTGGACCGCGCACGCCCCCATGTCCTTCACCGCCTGACCCGATTCACAGGAGCTTTCCGCTTGAACGCCGCGCCCGCCGACCAGATCCGCCTGCTCGACCTCCAGGCCATCGACTCGAAGCTCGACCAGCTGGCCCACCGGCGCCGGAGCCTGCCGGAGCACGCCGAGATCGAGAAGGCCACCGCCGACCACACCGCCCTCAAGGACCTCGTCGTCGCCGCCGAGGCCCAGAAGGGCGACACCGCCCGCGAGCTGACCAAGGCCGAGCAGGACGTCGAGCAGGTCCGCTCCCGCGCCGCCCGCAACCAGCAGCGCCTGGACTCCGGCGCGATCACCTCGCCGAAGGACCTGGAGAACCTCCAGCACGAGATCGGCTCGCTGGCCAAGCGCCAGGGCGACCTGGAGGAGGTCGTGCTGGAGATCATGGAGCGCCAGGAGACCGCCAAGGCCCGGGTCGAGGAGTTGAGCGCCCGCCTGGAGCACTCCACCGTCGTCCTCACCGAGGCCCAGGGCCGCCGCGACGCCGCCTTCGCCGAGATCGACGGCGAGGCCGAGAAGGTCAAGCGCGACCGCGAGACCGTGGCCGCCGTCATCCCCGCCGACCTGCTGAAGGTCTACACCAAGCTGCGCGAGACCCAGGGCGGCGTCGGCGCGGCCCGTCTCTACCAGCGCCGCTGCGAGGGCTGCCGCACCGAGTTCTCGATCACCGAGCTGAACGCCATCAAGGCCGAGCCGGCCGACAAGGTCGTCCGCTGCGAGAACTGCTCGCGGATCCTGGTCCGCACCGCCGACTCGGGCGTCTGAGCCGGTGACGGCGCGCTTCATCGTCGAGGCCGACGGCGGGTCCCGGGGCAACCCGGGGCCGGCCGGTTACGGCGCGGTGGTCCGGGACGGCGACACCGGGCAGATCGTCGCGGAAGCCGCCGAGTTCATCGGCCACGCCACCAACAACGTGGCCGAGTACCGGGGCCTGATCGCCGGCCTCGCAGCGGCCCGCGAGCTCGACCCGGACGCCTCGGTGGACGTCCGGATGGACTCCAAGCTGGTCGTCGAGCAGATGTCCGGGCGCTGGAAGATCAAGCACCCCGACATGCGGCCGCTCGCCGCCGAGGCGCGCACGCTCTTCCCGGGCGGCCGGGTCACCTACACCTGGATCCCGCGTGAGCGGAACAAGGACGCCGACCGGCTGGCCAACGAGGCCATGGACGCCGGCCAGGCGGGCCGCCGGTGGGAGCCGAAGGCCAAGGCCGTGGTCGCCGACGAGCCGCCGCTGGAGACCCCCGCCCCGAAGGCCGGCTGGGCCGCCCCCGCCGACCTCGGCACCCCCACCACCTTCGTCCTGCTGCGCCACGGCGAGACCCCGCTCACCCCGGAGAAGCGCTTCTCCGGCAGCGGCGGCACCGACCCGGAGCTCTCCGACAAGGGCCGCTGGCAGGCCGAACGGGCCGCCGAGGCGCTGGCCGCGCGCGGCAGCATCCAGGCGGTCGTGGCCTCCCCGATGCGCCGCACCCGGCAGACCGCCGAGACCGTCGCCGCCCGGCTCGGCCTGGAGGTCCGGATCGAGGACGGGCTGCGCGAGGTCGACTTCGGCGACTGGGAGGGCCTGACCTTCGCCGAGGTCCAGGAGCGCTACCCGGACGACCTGTCGGCGTGGCTCGGCTCCGCCAAGGCCAAGCCGACCGGCAGCGGCGAGAGCTTCACCACGCTCACCCACCGGGCCGGCGTCGCCCGGGACAAGATCCTCGCCCGGTACGCGGGGAAGACCGTGCTGGTGGTCTCGCACGTCAGCCCGATCAAGACCCTGGTCCGGCTGGCGCTCGGCGCCCCGCCGGACTCGATGTACCGGATGGAGCTGTCCGCCGCCTCGATCTGTGCCGTCCAGTACTACGCCGACGGCAACGCCTCGCTGCGGCTGCTCAACGACACCTCGCACCTGCGCTGACGTCGGTGGTCGGGGGGGGCCCCCGGGCCCCCCCCCCCCCCCCAGTTGCCGTGCGGGTGCACCACCGGCCCCGGGCCCCGGGTGGGCGCCCGGGCCCCCCCCGCCCCCGCGACCCCGGGGGCCCCCCACCC
>NZ_JBICZB010000082.1:2839-32507 GCF_043201815.1 Kitasatospora sp. NPDC048296 | reverse complement strand
GCACAACCGACAACGACTGAACACGACCAACGAGACCACTCAGTGGCCCACGATTGAACCGTCCAGACTGGCACCAGATTGGGCCGCCGCCGACAGTCCGCCTTCAGCCCGTCCTCGACCCGGCCGGGCCTTGCCGAGATCGGCACCTTCTACAGCCACCCCGACAGCTGGGGCAGCGGCATCGCGGCGGTGTTGATGACCGAGACCCTGCGCCACCTGCGCGACGAGGGGTTCGCCCGGGTGCACCTCTGGACGCTGCGCGACACCCCACAGTCCCGTCGCTTCTACACCAAGTGCGGCTTCACCGAGTGCGGCACCGCACGCACCCACGACTTCGGCGACGGGAACCCCCTCAACCAGGTCGAGTACGAGCGAAGGTGCTGATACCCCCCGAGGGCGAGCCATCAACCCGCGCCGCCCCTCATCACGACGCGCACGACGCCTTCTACGCGGCCAAGAGCGCCCAGGCAGGGTTCGTCGACATCCTCTCCAAGCGCCTGCGGCCCCAGGGAGTTCGGGTGATCTCCCTCTACCCTCCCGACTTCGACAACCCCGACCCCCTCGCCGAGGAGTGGGAGACCACACCGCGCGGAGCCGAGGACGCCCTCACCGCACAGTCACTCGTGGAGTGCGCCCTCTTCGCGATCGCCCAGCCCCGCGACTGCTTCATCAAGGCGTTCCACTTCGAACAGGTCTGAAGCAGGATCCTCCAGTCACCGCCCCCGGTCCTCAGGTGCCGAGCTGCTGCCGCCGGTCCGACGGGCCGGCCCCGCGCGCCGATGCGACGGACGACGAGCTCACGGTCCCGCCCGCCCGGCCGGACGGGCCCCGGCCGAGCTGAGCGACACCCGGGCCGCGGTCACGGCCTGCCGGAGGCCGAAGCGGTCGGAACCATGGCGCGGAGCAGCTCGAACGTGCGGATCCGGAGGCCGAGGTCGGGGCAGAGGGTGGTGATCGCGAGTTCGTCGGGGGCGTAGGCGGCGGTCAGGACGGCGAGTCGCTCGGCCACCTCGGCGGGGACCCCGGCCAGTACGGACAGGTCCTCCGGGTCCGCCGCCCCGGGCATCGCCACGGTGGGCGCCAGGGCGTGGAGTTCGTCCCAGGAGGGGAGGGTCCGGCGGCCCGCCGAGGTGGCGCCCAGGGCGAGGCCGGCCCGCAGCAGCCGGACGTCCCCCGGATCGTCCGCGCAGGCCACCCGGACCGCGACGGCCACGCGTGGGACCGCCCCGAGCGGGCCCGGGCGGAACTTCTGCCGGTACAGCTCGACGATCTCCGGCCGCAGCGCGCCGTGGGCGAACTGCGCGAAGCAGAACGGCAGTCCGAAATGGGCGGCGAGGTGCGCCCCGCCCGCTCCGGCGCCGGTCAGCCACAGCTGCGGCGGGGTGGAGTCGGGCAGCAGGTCCGTCCCCGCGGTGAGTTGGGCCAGCAGCTGCTCGATCTTCTCGTGGTACGGCGCCTCGCCCTCGCGGGCGAGCAGCCGGGTCACGCTCTCGACCGCACCCGGCCCACGGCCGACGCCGAGGTCGATCCGCCCGGGGTGGAGCCGTTCCAGCAGGTTGAAGGTGGTCGCCACCTTCAACGGCGCGTAGTGGGGCAGCAGGACCGAGGCGGTGCCGACCCGGATGGTGCCGGTCGCCGCCGCGGCGGCGGCGACCAGGATCTCGGGCGAGCCGCACCCGCTGGTCGCGCCGTGGTGCTCGGCGACCCAGAACCGGTGGTAGCCGAGGCGTTCGGCCGCCTCGGCGAGTCGGACCGACTCCCGGGCGGCGCCGGCCGGGCCGGTGCCGCCGTAGACCAGCACCTGGTCGAACGCGGTGAGCTTCATCATCGGACTCCCGTCCGGGCTCTCGCCCCGGTTCCCGTCGCGGCCGCCGTCCCCACCCCGGCGCTCGACGCGGGTTCGGGCGGAGCCGCGTTCTGCGCCTCGTACATCTCCGCGTACAGCCCCCCGAGGCGCATCAGCTCCTGGTGGTCACCGTCCTCGACGAGCCGGCCCCGGTCGAAGACCAGCACCCGGTCCGCGCGCAGCACGGAGGAGAAGCGGTGGGCGATCAGCAGCGAGACCCGGCCCGCCGAGGCCGCGGTCAGCGTGTCGAGCAGTTCGGCCTCGGTGATGGTGTCGAGCGCGGCGGTCGGCTCGTCCATGACCCGTACGCTGGCGGACCGCACCGCGCTGCGGGCGATGGCCAGTCGCTGCCACTGGCCGCCGGAGAACTCCACGCCCCCGGTGAACAGCTTCCCCGCCTGCGTCTCGTAGCCCTGCGGCAGAGCGGTGATGTGCTCGTGCATCCCCACCTCACGGGCCGCGGCCTCGACCCGCTCGGCCGAGCGGTCGGCCTCGTGCACCATGCCGAGCGAGATGTTCTCGCCCACCGAGAGCTGGTACTCGACGTAGTTCTGGAAGACGTAGGAGACCCGGTCGCGCAGGCTGTCCAGCCGGAAGTCGGTGAGCGGGACGCCGTCGACCAGGATCGAGCCCTCGGTCGGTTCGTAGAGGCGGCCGATGAGCTTGCCGAGGGTGGACTTCCCCGCGCCGTTCAGGCCGACGATCGCCGTCACCTGGCCCGGCTTCAGCGTGAACGAGACCCGGTCCAGGGCGCGCCGCCCACTGCCGGGGTAGCTGAACGACACGTCGCGGAACTCGACACCGCCGACGATGTCCTGGGGGAACGTCACCTCGCCCTGGCTCTCCGGCTCCTGCTCGATCGCGAGGAACTCGTTCACGTTGCGCAGGTAGAGCTGGTTGACGTACATCCCGGACACCGAGCCGAAGAGCTGCTGCATGCTGGCCTGCAACATGCCGATCGCCTGGATCACCGCCAGCAGACCGGCCACGTGCCGGGCGTCGCTGGTGCCGACCAGGATCGCCGTGGCCTGCGCGGAGATCGTCAGCAGCGCGGTCAGCACGACCATCGGGACGGCGAGGCCGAAGTTCCGGTTCGCCATCCGCAGGTCCGCGCCGACGATCCTGGCCAGCAGCTGCCGGTGGTTGGTGAGCACCACCGGGGCGAGCCGGAAGGCCAGCACCTCCTTCATCGAGTTCGGCTGCGAGGCCAGGTGCTGCCAGTAGTTGATCCGACGCCGCTCCTCAGAGCGGCCGTGCTCCAGCGCGTGGGTGCGGCGGCCCTGCAGGATCTGCGCGACCACCGTGGGGAACGGGGCGACCATGGCGAGCAGCGCGATCCGGAAGTCCAGGGTCCACAGGATCGCGCCGACCGAGCCGAAGGTGACCACCGGGGTGGCCGCCTGCACCAGCTGGGAGAGCAGCATCCCCGGCCGGTACGCCACCTCCCGGACGGCCCGCTGCAGCGAGTCCTGCACGCCCGGGTCCTCCACCTGGGAGAGCGTGAAGCGGCTCGCCCGGCTGATGATCTCATCGGCCAGATGGGCCGAGAGCCGGCTCTGGCAGCGCTGCATGGCCCGGTTCTGCAGCAGTGACAGCAGCTGCGAGCCGAGACCCAGCGCCGCCAGCACGACCAGGTAGAACAGGATGCCGCGGACCTGCTCGTGCGAGCCCTCGGCCGTGCGCAGCAGGGCCGTGGCGAAGGCCGCCGTGGTCTTGACCTGCCACGCCGGCAGGATGCCGACGACCAGCGAGATCAGCAGCACCTGCGCGGTCCCCGAGCGGTCGCAGCGCCAGGACTGGCCCAGCACGGCCAGGACCGGGCGCGGCGCGGCCGCCAGCCGCCGGAGCCGGGAGCGCGCGCTCACCTGGACTTCCCCGCCGCCGCGCCCCCGGCCGCCGTGCCCCCGGCCGTGGCGGCGCGGTCGAGCAGCCGCCGCCACATGCCGTAGGCGGCGTCCTCCTGCTCGCGCCGCAGGCCCATCCGGTTGCAGTGCATGTGGAACAGGCTGCGCAGGATGGACGTGCGGTCCGACCAGAGTTCGCCGGTCTCGGCGAACTTCGCGACCCGGGCGGCGTATCCGGTTCCCGCCGGGCGCCAGGCGGCGCTCACCCGCTCCAGCACCGCGGCCTCGCCGGCGGGCGCGGTCCGGCCCTGCCAGAGCCGGCGGGCGACGGCCCGGTACTCCGCGCCGCCGACCTGCGAACCGGTCATCGACCGCACCAGGGCGTGCCGTTCGGCGAAGTCGGGGACCAGCACCTGCCCGATGGCCTCCAGGCTGAGCACGGTGAGCGCGTCGCGCTCCAGCGGGACCTCGCCCGCCGGCACGGGTTCGGCGAGGTGCCGCAGCAGGGCCACGGCCGCGGCGCTGTCCAGGCAGAACAACTCCTCGGCCGTGTCGATCAGGTCGGGGCCGCCGTAACGCTCGATCTCGCGGCGGTACGTCGCGAACTCGACGTCCGCGATCCGGCCCTCGACGGCCAGGCCGTGAGCCCACCGGGCGACCTCGGCCAGCAGTTCGGCGGACCGGGCCGGGTCCGCGGCCCGGTAGCGCAGCCGCAGGTGCGGGGCGGGATCGCCGTACCGGAGGTAGAACATGTGCCCGCTCAGGCCGCGTTCGGCCAGCGAGCGCGTCAGCTCCGTCACCTGGTCCACCAGGAGGGCGTCCAGCGCCTCGTTCTCCACGTACAGCTTGGCGAAGACCCACGGCCCGCCGCTCGGCCGGAGCCGCTCGGCCTCGGTGATCCGCCGGCGCGCGACGGCCACCGCCCGGGGCGCCCGGGCCCGCTGCGCGGACAGCACGGGGACCACGACCTCCGCGGCGAAGGGGGCGCCGTCCGTGTCCCGCAGGAAGCCCTCCTCGGGGCCGGGCAGCGCCTCCTCGATCCGCAGCGAGAAGGACGCCGCGTCCCGGGCGGCGGCCAGCCGCAGCTCCTCCCGCGAGGGCTCGCTCTCCAGGTCCAGCAGGATCGTGTTGTCGCCGTGCGCCAGGAAGACGAGGCGCGGCACCTTCCACTGCGCGCGCCAGGCCGCGACGGCCGCGGTGAAGTCCGTCGCCGAACCGGTGCAGCCGGCCGGCAGGTCGGTGGCGCGCAGCAGCCAGCTCGCGCGCTTCAGCACCAGGTCGCCCCGGACGACCCTGGGCAGGAACGGCATGACGGTGCCCAGGGCGCCCCAGTCGAAGGACGGGACGTTGTGGAAGGCCGCCGAGGAGACGTCCAGCAGGAAGCGGGCCACGTTCGGCGCCATCAGCGGATTGAGCATGGTGTGCTGGGTGACGTGCAGGTCGCACCCGAGGGCGGGACTGTGCAGGTACAGCCGGCCCTCGCGCACGCCGACGACCACGTCGTCGAGCGCGATCACCTCCTGCGGGCCCCGCCCCGGCGCCACGTTGACCGGCAGTTCCAGCGCCCGCACCGCCGGACGGACCGAGACGTTCGCGGCCCTGGCCTTCTCCGGCAGGTAGGTCAGCTCGACCACCGCGACCCCGGGCAGCTGCGCCGCCTCCGCCTCGGCCAGCTCCCGCAGCCGCTCGCGCTCCTCGGCGCCCAGCAGGTCGTGGAACCGGGCGAAGGTGCGCCCGCCGTTCGCCACCGCGGTGACCACCCCGCGCCAGCGCGAACCCGGGGCCGTCGGCGGCGCCAGCTGCAGGTGGACGTCGACCGTGGGCCTCGACGGCCGGTCGTCGACACCGGTCGTGAGCTCGGCCATCCACCGCTCGTCGAGGACCGCCTCCATGCTGCCGCGGCTGAGCGCATCGGCGACGAGCCGGTGCAGCACCGCCTCCCGCTCGTCCCTGCTGCGGTCGCGCGCGGTCACCGGCTGCAACTCGAAGGAGCGCGGCGGATTCTGATAACTGTTCGGCGCACCGAGGCCGGTCTCCTCGGACAGCACCTCCAGGACCGGCACCTCGGCCTGCGCACCGTAGCGCTCGGTGAACGCCTTCGCGAAGTCGCCCAGCTGCGACGGGTACTGGTGGCCGGCGCCCATGGTGGCCAGGACCTCGGCGGCCTCCTCCGCCAGCGCCTGGACCTCGGCCGGCAGCTCGGGCGGGGAAGCCGGGTTCAGCCGGGCGTCGACCCGCAGCAGCGGCCCGTCGTAGTCCTCGCTCACCCGCCGCGCCGGCGGGGCGATCCGCTCCTGGAGCGCCTCCAGGCCGCTGACGTCGCCGACCGCGTTGAACTCCGCCACCGCCGCCTCGACGGACGCCAGTGCGGCGGCCGCGTCGCCGTCGTGGCTGCTCGCCAGCTGGGCCGACAGCGACGGCTGCCCCGAACCCTCCAGCAGGGCGGGCCGGTGCGAGGTGATCAGGAACGCCAACTCGACCAGCTGGTCGAGGAGCGCGGTGACCTTCTCCACCGGGACCGTCGGATAGCGCTGAGCCAGCTGCTCCCCCAGCTCGCCGAAGGTCGTCGGGGTGCGCGCCGCCTCCAGTACGAACTGGACGGCCGGGGACCATCGGACGGAGACCGAGCGTCGCGATCCCCCGCCGTAGGCGTCGGCCGTGGACAGCCAGGCCCGGCCCCGGCCGCGGTGGATCAGGTCGTTGGCGCGCAGCTCCAGTTCGGGCCGGAGCCGCGGCGCGTCGGTGACCGCCTGGAACAGGTGCAGCACCCACCCCATGTCCGGCCTGGCCACCGCCGTGCCGATCGCGGGGACGCCGAGCCGAACGGGCTCGGCGGTCGGGTCCGGCCCCGGGAACGTGCCCATCGCGACGCCCGCCACCGTGCCCAGCGGGGTCGCCCGCATGCTCATCCGGTTCAGGTACCGGCCCAGGCTCATCATCGCCCGCCGGCGGTCCCGGGCCGAGAGCGTGTCGATTCCCGTCACCGCCCGGGCCAGGTCCGGCGCCGCCAGCGAGATCGCCGAGCGGACCCCGGGCCTCGACCACAGCTCCAGCAGGCCCTGCAGGTAGCGGTCCTCCCAGCCGACCGCGTCCGCGCCCGCCGACCCCGATCCCGTCCCGGCGGCCAGCAGGTCGGTCAGCCCCCGGGTCGGCAGGGCCGGCGCGCGGAGCAGGAAGAAGTCACGTGCGACGTAGCTGCGGCTTCCGCCGGACTTCCGGTCGCTGGTCTCGGCGTTCCGACGAGTCACACTCATTTCCTTAGCTTTGCTGGGCGACGCGGGTACGGGGCAACGCGGTTACGGGGCAAGGCGGTTGCGGGCGACGCCGGTAGGGGACGAAGCGGTCACCGGACCAGGCGGTCACGGTACAACGCGGCTACCGGACAACGCGGTTCGGCGCGGCTCGCCCGGGCCGGCGCGGCCCGGGGCCCCGGTCAGGCCGGGGCGAGGAAGAAGAGCTCGTCCCACCCGGTCGCCCGCGGCGCGAGCGCCCCGCAGAGCGCGAGCAGGACGCCGGCCGCACCGTTGACGAAGCCCGGGTCGTCGACCAGCTCGCCGGGCCTGGGCTCGTCCGCCATCACGTACGGGCGGGCCTCGTCCGCCTTCGACAGCACGGCCCGGAGCGAGTCCTCGGCCATGGCCCGGAAGGAATCCGTCCCGGTGACCGCGTGGGCCCGCTGGTAGACCGCCAGCAGCCCGGAGTGGCCGTGGCAGAGGTTGGGCGCGAAGATGTACCGCTCGGCCGGCGACCAGTCCACCACCCGCTGCAGGGCCCCGACCGCGGTCGCCCGGAGGGCGGCGTCACCGAGCACCCCGGCCGCGTTCAGCAGGGCGATGCCGATGCCCGGGGCGCCGAAGCACCAGGCGGCGCGGGCGGACCGTCGTCCGGTCGGGGCGAGCGGCAGCCCGGTCCCCTCCTCGGCCTGGAGCAGGTTCGGCCAGGCGGCGCCGGGCACGTCGTCCGTGAGCCGGTTCTCGACCAGCCAGGTCGTGGTGCGCGCGATCGCCTCGGTCGGGCCCGACCCGCCGATCCCGGCGGCGGCCGCGGCGCACAGCGCCGACACGATGCCCGGAAGGCCGTGCGCGAAGCCCATGTTGTACATCCCGTACGGGGCCTGCTCGTCGTACCCGGGATAGGCCCCGTAGTAGTCCGGTGGCGTGAACCAGCCGGGCCGGTGCCGGCCGTCCGGCTCGGTCACCCGCAGGAGGTACTCCGTCAGTCGCTCGGCCGCGGTGCGGACCGGGTCGCCCGGCGCGGCCTCCAGTGCCGAGCAGAGCCGCACGGCCGCGGCCAGCTGTCCGGCCGCACCCGTGATGACGTCGAAGGCGGAGAGCGGCAGACCCTCCCCGGGCTCCGGAAGCGAGCGGGCCGCGATCTGCTCGCCGAAGTTGTCGGCGACCCGGCGCAGGGACGGCAGGTAGCGGCGGTCGTGGACCGAGAACTCGAGCAGGACGCTCGCGAAGCCCGCGGTGCCGTTGTAGAGACCCGCCTCGGACAGCGGCCGGACGGCGGTGGCCCGCGCGGAACGGCGGAGCAGGGCCTGCGCCGCGTCGATCAGTCCGGGCTCGTCCAGCGCCTTTCCGGCGTGCAGCAGCGACAGTGCCATCCCCGGGTAGCCGTCGGCCAGGCTCGCCTCGTCCTTGAGCGGATCGGGCCACGTCGGCTCCTCGGACGACCCGGCCGTACCGGCGAAGGCCGTCAGCCGATCGGCCACCGCCCGGGCCACCTCCGCGGTCCGCACGTCGAGTTCCAGCACCGCCACTGCGAATTCCCCCAGATTCACATCACCAATACTCGGCGATGTTCCCGAATGGCGCACCCACAGTGCGCCGGTCCGATTGCCGACGACTTTCCCGGAAAACCGCCGGCTTTCCCCGAAGGCTCCCGGCGCAGAACAGCGCCGGGAGCCTCCCGATTCGGCTTCAGCGCCGACGGGCGATCAGCAGATGGTGGGGAAGCCCACCGTGATCGGGCAGTTGCAGGAGTCGGCGCAGGACCAGCAGGTGGTGCCGATGCTGGCGAAACCGTCGGGCGTGGCGGCCACCTTCGGAGCCACGGCCACGCGGACGTCGAGGTCGAAGTCTTGCTCCATTTTTACCTCCATCGTGAATTCATGCTTCCCGCTCCCCCGATCGGGTTTCAAACAAATTCCGCACGTAGGAGCGACTGTAGGAGATTTTTTAGCACGCAGTTCGAACGCCGGAGGATCGATTCAAGCCAGGTCGAACCGTGACCCGGACCACAGGCCCGGGAACAGTGCCGGTCAGCCGGTCGCCGGAGGTGACGGCGAGCCGCCAAGATGTCTGATACCGAACGTCGACCAGGATCGAACCTCGGGTACGAGATGTCTCTCTTGGACGTGTTCGGGAAGCTTGAATATTTCGGCCATATTGCGGTGATCATCCGTAATCAGGCAGAACGGAACGGGCCCGGACACCCCAGGTGTCCGGGCCCGCCGTCGATGGAACGCCCGCGTCAGTGCGCGGCGGCCTCCCAGTTGGCGCCGATGCCGACGGAGACGTCCAGCGGGGCGCGCAGCGGGTAGGCGCCGGCCATCTGCTCGCGGACGACGGCCTCGACCTGCTCGCGCTCGCCCGGGGCCAGCTCCAGGACGATTTCGTCGTGGACCTGGAGCAGCATCCGGGAGGTGAGGCCGGCCGCGCGCAGGGCCTCGTCCACCCGGAGCATGGCGATCTTGACGATGTCGGCGGCCGAGCCCTGGATCGGGGCGTTGAGGGCCATCCGCTCGGCCATCTCGCGGCGCTGGCGGTTGTCGCTGTTGAGGTCCGGAAGGTAGCGGCGGCGGCCGAGCAGGGTCTCGGTGTAGCCGGTCGCGCGGGCCTCGTCGACGACCCGGCGCAGGTAGTCGCGCACGCCGCCGAAGCGCTCGAAGTAGGTGTCCATCAGGCCCTGGGCCTCGGCGGGCTTGATGCCGAGCTGCTGCGAGAGCCCGTACGCGGACAGGCCGTACGCCAGGCCGTAGGACATGGCCTTGATCTTGCGGCGCATCTCGGCGTCGACCGCGGCGCCGGGGACCTCGAAGACCTGGGAGGCGACGGTGGTGTGCAGGTCCTCGCCGGAGGCGAAGGCCTCGATCAGCGCCTCGTCCTCGGACAGGTGCGCCATGATCCGCAGTTCGATCTGCGAGTAGTCGGCGGTGAGCAGCGATTCGTAGCCCTCGCCGACGATGAAGGCGCGGCGGATCGCGCGGCCCTCCTCCGTGCGGACCGGGATGTTCTGCAGGTTCGGGTCCTGCGAGGAGAGCCGGCCGGTGGCGGCGACCATCTGGTTGAAGGTGGTGTGGATCCGGCCCTTGGGCGAGACCGTCTTGAGCAGGCCCTCGACGGTGGTGCGCAGCTTGGCCTGGTCACGGTGGCGCAGCAGGATGACCGGCAGCTCGTTGTCGGTCTGGGTGGCGAGCCAGGTGAGCGCGTCGGCGTCGGTGGTGTAGCCGGTCTTGATCTTCTTGGTCTTCGGGAGGGCGAGGTCGCCGAAGAGGATCTCCTGGAGCTGCTTGGGCGAGCCGAGGTTGAACTCGCGCCCGGCGGCGGCGTGCGCCTCCTCGACGCAGCGCTGGATCTCGGCGGCGAACTGCGACTCCAGCCGGGTGAGCCACTCGCGGTCGGCGGCGATGCCGTAGCGCTCCATGCGGGCGAGCAGGGCGGCGATGGGCAGTTCCATGTCGTGCATCAGCTCGACGGCGCCGACCTCGGCGAGGCGGGTGTCGAAGAGCGCGGCGAGGTCGAGTACGGCGCGGGCCTGGAGCATCAGCGCCTGGGCGCCGGCGGTCTCGTCCTCCTCCGGTGCGTCGAAGGCGAGTTGGCCGCTCTCGGTGGCGGGGGCGGGGGTGAGCGAGCGGGCCAGGTACTCCTCGGCGAGCACCTCCAGGGTGAAGGTGCGGCGGCCGGGCTTCTCCAGGTAGGCGGCGAGCGCGGTGTCGGCGACGACGCCCTCGATCGTCCAGCCGCGCTCGGCGAAGGCGCGCATGACCTGCTTGGCGATGTGCAGGGCCTTGGGGGCGGCCGGGTCGGCGAGCCAGGCGGCGAAGGCCTGCTCGTCCTCCTCGGCGAGCAGTGCCGGGTCGAACCAGGCGGCCGACTCCCCCGCGGCGAGGGCGACTTCGGTGACCTCGCCGGTGCCGAGCGCCCACTGGTAGACGGCGGCCAGGGCGACGGCGGTCTTGCCGTCACCGGCGTGCTCGCGCAGCCAGCCGGCCAGCGTGCCCGGGTCGGTGAGCAGTTCGCCGTCGACCTCGACGCCGGGGGCGAGTTCGGCGGCCTCCTCCTCGCCGACGGCCGGGTCGATGCCGTAGACGCGGTCGCGGAAGTTGGCGTTGCGGAACTCCAGCGACTCCATCAGGGTGCCGACGGCGGCCTTGTCGAAGGGCCGGCGGGCCAGGTCCGGTACGCCCAGCGGGAGTTCGACGTCGCGGACCAGCTCGGTGAGCACCCGGTTGCGCTTGACCGAGTCGAGGTTGTCGCGCAGCTTCTCGCCGATCTTGCCCTTCACCTCGTCTGCGCGGGAGACGAGTTCGTCGAAGGAGCCGAACTGGTTGACCCACTTGGCGGCGGTCTTCTCGCCGACGCCGGGGATGCCGGGCAGGTTGTCGGACGGGTCGCCGCGCAGGGCCGCGAGGTCGGGGTACTGGCGCGGGGTGACGCCGTACTTCTCGGCCACCTTCTCCGGGGTGAAGCGGGTGAGCTCGGAGACGCCCTTGGTGGGGTAGAGCACGGTGACGTGGTCGGTGACCAGCTGGAGCGAGTCGCGGTCGCCGGTGACGATGTCGACGTCGTAGCCGGCCGCCTCGGCGGCGGTGGCCAGGGTGGCGATGATGTCGTCGGCCTCGAAGCCCTCGACGGTGAGCCGGGGGATGTTCATGGCGTCGAGCAGTTCGCCGATCAGGCCGACCTGGCTGCGGAACTCGTCCGGCGTCTTGGCGCGGTTGGCCTTGTAGTCGGGGAACTCGACGGAGCGGAAGGTCTGCCGGGAGAGGTCGAAGGCGACGGCGAGGTGGGTGGGCGCCTCGTCCCGGACGGTGTTGGCGAGCATCGAGGCGAAGCCGTAGACCGCGTTGGTCGGCTGCCCGGTGGCGGTGTTGAAGTTCTCCACGGGCAGGGCGTAGAAGGCCCGGTAGGCCATCGAGTGCCCGTCGAGCAGCATCAGCCGGGGCCGGGGGCCGACCCCAGCGCCACCCGTCGCGCCCTTGTCCGTACTCTGCGTAGCCACGTCAACGTCCGTTCCTGCCGATTCCACTACCGGCCACCGATCCTATGGCCCGGCACCGACAAAAGGGACACCGGCGAAAGCCGTGCCGGTCCGGCGGCGCGGGCACTACCGGCGAGTAGGACGGTCGTACGATCACAGGCAGCACGACGACGTGACCCCCGAGCGGCAGGAGTTCCCCCATGACCGACGCGGCCCCCGACACCGCCCCCGTCCTGAAGGTCCCGCAGGACGTACTGGACCACTTCGCCAAGCTCGGGGTGAGCCCGGAGACCTTCTCCGGCGGCCACCTCGGCGAGAAGCTCGGCATCCGGATCGTCGAGGCCTCCGGCGACCGCGTGGTCGGCACCATGCCGGTGGAGGGCAACCAGCAGCCGTACGGGCTGCTGCACGGCGGCGCCTCGGCGGCGCTGGCCGAGACGCTGGGCTCGATCGGCGCGATGCTGCACGCGGGCCCGGGCCGGTACGCGGTGGGCGTGGACCTCAACGCCACCCACCACCGCTCGGCCACCTCCGGTCTGGTCACCGGGGTGGCGACGGCGGTGTTCAAGGGCCGCACCGCCGCCACCTACGAGATCGCGATCACCGACGACACCGGCAAGCGGATCACCAGCTGCCGACTGACCTGCATGCTGCGCGACCTGTAGCCCCGCCGCGGTCCCGATTCAGTCCCTGCGCAGTCCCTCCGCGACCTCTGTGCGGTCCCGAGACGACAACGACCGTACGGCTACCAACAGTTGCGACCGGGGTGGCACCAAGCCCCTTTCCCGCCCCCTTGTTTGACCTTCCGCCACCCTGGGCAGGCGTTGGTCTGGACAAGGGGGCGGCGGCATGTCCGGGGGCGGTTGACACGACTCCAGCATTTGTGACGCTGCGTAACAAGTAGGAAATCAAGAAAACAGCGATTCCAGGACCCCCAGGCGCCCCGGACCCCCTCCGCCGCACACTCCCTGTCCGAAATCCGGACGCGTACGGCCGAAAGCAGCACACCGGACGCAAGTGTCCGATTATCGACGCTGCCAGCTGCAACCCTCATTTCTGGCCCTTACATCGTTCTACCAGCGGGTAAGCGCCCGACAGTTCAGGGTCGGTCGAGCCGGAACGACCACATGCTGAGACAATTGCTCCGTGTGCTCATAACAAGAGAATCACAGCCTGCCCACACCACTGCCCGAGCCGCCCAACGACGCCTAGAGTCACGGCCAGTCACCGCGCCATCCGGAATGGGCCAGGCCCTGCGCGCACCCCGGCTCCCGCCACTCAGGCGCGGGCGCCTCCTGAACCGAAGGGGACCCTCGTGCGTCATCGTTCAGCAGTTGTCGTGAGCATTGCCGTGATCGGCGCCCTCAGCCTCACCGCCTGCGGCTCCCGCGGTGCGAAGTCCGGCGACAACGCCGGCGGCAAGGACAACAGCGCCTCCACCACCGTCGTCATCGGCGTCGACGCCCCCCTCACCGGCGACCTCTCCGCCCTCGGCCTCGGTATCCGCAACTCCGTGGACCTCGCGGTCAAGAAGGCGAACGAGACCAACGAGGTCCCCGGCGTCAAGTTCGAGATCAAGGCCCTGGACGACACCGGCAAGCCCGCCCCCGGCCAGCAGAACGCCACCCAGCTCGTCGCCGACGACAAGGTCCTCGGCGTCGTCGGCCCGCTCAACTCCAGTGTCGCGCAGTCGATGCAGCAGATCTTCGACGACAAGAACCTGGTCGAGATCTCCCCCGCCAACACCGGCGTCGCCCTCAGCCAGGGCGAGAAGTGGGCCAGCGGCGACAAGAAGCGCCCCTTCAAGTCCTACTTCCGCACCGCCACCACCGACGCCGTCCAGGGCCCCTTCGCCGCCCAGTTCCTCTACAACGACGCCAAGAAGACCAAGGTCTTCCTGATCGACGACCAGAAGACCTACGGCGCCGGCCTCGCCGCCACCTTCAAGGGCGAGTTCACCAAGCTCGGCGGCACCCTGGCCGGCGAGGAGCACGTCAACCCCGACGACCGCGACTTCGCCGCCATCGTCACCAAGGTCAAGAGCTCCGGCGCCGACGCCGTCTACTACGGCGGCGAGTACCCCGCGGCCGGCCCGCTCTCCCTCCAGCTCAAGGAAGCCGGCGTCAACATCCCGCTGATGGGCGGCGACGGCATCCAGAGCGCCGACTTCATCAAGCTCAACCCCAAGAGCCAGGGCGACTTCGCCACCGCCGTCGGCCTGCCCGTCGAATCCCTCGACACCGCCAAGAAGTTCATCGCCGACTACAAGACGGCCGGCTACAAGGACGCCTACGAGACCTACGGCGGCTACTCCTACGACAGCGCCTGGGCCATCATCCAGGCCGTCAAGAACGTCGTGAAGGACAAGGGCAAGCTCCCCACCGGCGCCGACGCCCGCACCGCCGTCCGCGACGCCGTCCAGCAGGTCTCCTTCGACGGCGTCACCGGCAAGGTCTCCTTCGACCAGTTCGGCGACACCACCAACAAGCAGCTCACCGTCTACACCGTCAAGGACGGCAAGTGGGCCGTGGAGAAGTCCGGCACCTTCAGCGGCTGACGGCCCCCGGAGGCTGACACCCCTCAGGGGCCGACAACCCCTCAGGAACAGCTCCACCAGCGCGCGGGGGCGCCACGAATGCCCCCGCGCGCCCCCACATCCACCACCCACGCGGACACCCCGAACGCACTACGGAGGCCCAGCGGTGCACGACCTACCGCAGCAGTTGGCCAACGGCCTGATCCTCGGCGCCCTCTACGGGCTCGTCGCGATCGGCTACACGATGGTCTACGGCATCGTCCAGCTCATCAACTTCGCCCACGGCGAGATCGTCATGGTCGGCGGCTTCGGCGCCCTGACCGCCTACCTCGCCCTCCCCGGCGGCACCACCATGTGGCTGGCCCTACCACTCATGCTGATCGCCGGCATCCTGGTCTCCACCCTCACCGCCGTCGCCGCCGAGCGCTTCGCCTACCGGCCACTGCGCAACGCCCCCCGGCTCGCCCCGCTGATCACCGCGATCGGGCTGTCCATCTTCCTCCAGCAACTCGTCTTCTCCTTCTACCCCGACGCCAAGAAGGCCCGGGTCTTCCCCAAGATCCCCGGCGACCCCTTCAGCCTCGGCTCCGTCACCATCCAGCGCAGCGACCTCTTCCTGATCATCGCCGCCCCGCTGTGCATGCTCGCCCTCGGCTGGTTCGTCACCCGCACCCGCTCCGGCCGCGCCATGCAGGCCACCAGCCAGGACCCGGACACCGCCAAGCTGATGGGCATCGACACCGACCGCATCATCGTGCTGGCCTTCGCCATCGGCGCCGCCTTCGCCGCCGTCGCCGCCGTCGCCTACGGACTGCGCAGCGGCCAGGTCGACTTCCGGATGGGCTTCATCCTCGGCCTCAAGGCCTTCACCGCCGCCGTCCTCGGCGGCATCGGCAACATCTACGGCGCCATGCTCGGCGGCATCGCCCTCGGCCTCGCCGAAGCCCTCGCCACCGGCTACATCCAGCACCTTCCCGGCATGGACCTCTTCGGAGGCGGCGCCTGGAAGGACGTCTGGGCCTTCGTACTCCTCATCCTCGTGCTCCTCGTCCGGCCACAAGGCCTGCTCGGCGAGCGCGTCGCGGACAGGGCGTGACCACCATGACCACCACCAGCACCGAAACCACCCCGGTCATCCCCCTCCCGACCCGCGCCGCCGCGGCCCTCACCGGCCTCGGCGCCCTCGCCGTCGCCGCCTCCGCCGCCATGTCCTGGACCTGGACCAGCGACTTCCCCGGCGACCTCACCTACTTCGGCTCCCCGGCCGGCCTCCAGTGGCTCGCCATCGTCGCCGGCGTCCTCACCCTGCTGCTGCTCCTCGCCGGCCAAGGCGTCCCCGGCCTGCGCTGGGCAGCCCCCGCCCGCAGCAACAACGCCGTCCTGTACGCCGCCACCGGCGCCCTCGCCGTCGCCGCCTACTCCGTCGCCGCCATCTCCGTCGAACTCGGCGGCCTCGCCAACCTCGAACCCGGCGGCTGGGTCCTCGCCGCCGGCGGCCTGATCACCGTCCTCGGCGCCCTCGGGCTGCCACTGGAGCGCCGCACCCACGTCCCGCTGCGGATCATCGACAAGCGGCTCTTCCTGCTCGTCCCGGCCGCCCCCATCGGCTGGTTCGCCGCCCACGCCATCCCCGGCGACCAGCCCGTCGCCCCGGTGATGACCGCCCTGTCCGGCGCCCTCGCCATCGCCACCGGCGCCGTCCTGCTCCTCCAGCTCGGCCACCTCGCCAACAGCGGACTGCGCCTGGGCAAGATCGAGCGCCCGCTCGACGCCCCCCGCCAACTCCCCTCCTGGGTCGAGGTCCTGATCATCGTCCTGGCCTTCGGACTCGGCCTGTACGCGATCACCTTCGGCATCGACACCGAGTACGGCGAACTCTTCACCGGCTACCTGCTGCTGGCCGGCTTCGTGGCCGCCGCACTCGGCAGGTCCGGCCTGCTCGCCCGGCTGCGCGCCCTGACCGTCAAGCACCGCCCCGTCACCACCGGCGCCGCCTTCGCCGCCGCGGCCAGCTTCCCGTTCACCCAGAGCAGCGACCAGTACACCTCCGTCGCCACCAACATCCTGATCTTCGCCACCGTCGCCCTCGGCCTCAACATCGTCGTCGGCCTGGCCGGCCTGCTCGACCTCGGGTACGTCGCCTTCCTCGGCGTCGGCGCCTACGCCGCCGCCCTGGTCTCCGGCTCCCCCGCCTCGCCCATCCACGTCCAGTTCCCGTTCTGGGCCGCGATGCTCACCGGCGCCGTCGTCTCCATGATCTTCGGCGTCCTGATCGGCGCCCCCACCCTGCGGCTGCGCGGCGACTACCTCGCCATCGTCACCCTCGGCTTCGGCGAGATCTTCCGCATCACCATGCTCAACCTCAACGGCACCACCGGCCCCAAGATCACCAACGGCTCCAACGGCATCCCCCGCATCCCCGACCTGGAGATCCTCGGCTTCGACCTCGGCAAGACCCACACCGTCGCCGGCATCGAACTCGGCCGCTTCTCCAACTACTACCTGCTGATGCTGCTCGTCACCGCCCTGGTCGTCCTGGTCTTCGCCCGGGTCGGCAACTCCCGCATCGGCCGCGCCTGGGTCGCCATCCGCGAGGACGAGACCGCCGCCGAAGCCATGGGCATCAACGGCTTCCGCCTCAAACTGCTCGCCTTCGCCATGGGCGCCTGCCTCGCCGGCCTCGCCGGCACCGTCCAGGCCCACGTCAGCTACACCGTCACCCCCGACCAGTACACCTTCGCCGAAGCCCTGCCGCCCAACTCCGCCTTCCTCCTCGCCGCCGTCATCCTCGGCGGCATGGGCACCATCAGCGGCCCCCTGGCCGGCGCCACCCTCCTCTTCCTCATCCCGAAGAAGCTCGAATTCCTCTCCGACTACCAGCTCCTCGCCTTCGGCGCCGCCCTCATCATCCTGATGCGCGTCCGCCCCGAAGGCCTCATCCCCAACCGGCGCCGGCAGCTGGAATTCCACGAGGCCGCCATCCCGGCCCAACCCACCGGCGACGACGCCACCGCACTCACCAAGGCAGGGGCGTGACCACCCCGATGACCACCGCAACGCCACTGCTCGACGTCACCGGCGTCACCATGCGCTTCGGCGGCCTCACCGCCGTCAACGACGTCTCCCTCACCGTCGGCGAGGGCGAGATCATCGGCCTCATCGGCCCCAACGGCGCCGGCAAGACCACCTTCTTCAACTGCCTCACCGGCCTCTACGTCCCCACCGAGGGCACCGTCCGCTACCGCGGCACCCAACTGCCCCCCAAACCCCACCTCGTCACCCAGGCTGGCATCGCCCGCACCTTCCAGAACATCCGGCTCTTCGCCAACATGACCGTCCTGGAGAACGTCCTCGTCGGCCGCCACAGCCGCACCAAGGAAGGCATCTTCGCCGCCATCCTCCGCGGCCCCCGCTACCACCGCGCCGAAGCCGAGAGCCGCGAGAAGGCCATGGAACTCCTCGCCTTCACCGGCCTCGCCGACAAGGCCGACCACCTCGCCCGCAACCTCCCCTACGGCGAACAGCGCAAGCTGGAGATCGCCCGCGCCCTCGCCTCCGACCCCGGGCTGCTCCTGCTCGACGAACCCACCGCGGGCATGAACCCCCAGGAGACCCGGGCCGCCGAGGAACTCGTCTTCGCCATCCGCGACAAGGGCGTCTCGATCCTCGTCATCGAGCACGACATGCGCTTCATCTTCAACCTCTGCGACCGGACCGCCGTCCTGGTCCAGGGCCAGAAGATCGTCGAAGGCGACCGCGAGACCGTCCAGAACGACGAACGCGTCATCACCGCCTACCTCGGCGCCCCGCTCGAAGACACGGGTGTCTCGGAGACCGCTACGGAGACCGACCAGTGACCGCACTCCTCGAGGTCCAGGACCTCCGCGTCGCCTACGGCAAGATCGAGGCCGTCAAGGGCATCAGCTTCACCGTCAACCAGGGCGAGGTCACCACCCTCATCGGCACCAACGGCGCCGGCAAGACCACCACCCTGCGCACCCTCTCCGGCCTGCTCAAGCCCACCGCCGGCCGGATCACCTTCGACGGCCAGGACCTCTCGACCGTCCCCGCCCACAAGATCGTCGCCCTCGGCCTGGCCCACTCCCCCGAGGGCCGGCACATCTTCCCCCGCATGACCATCGAGGAGAACCTCCTCCTCGGTGCCTTCCTGCGCTCCGACACGGCCGGCATCGCCGCCGACGTGGAACGGGCGTACTCGCTGTTCCCCATCCTCGGCGAACGGCGCAAGCAGGCGGCGGGCACGCTGTCGGGCGGTGAGCAGCAGATGCTCGCCATGGGGCGGGCGTTGATGTCCCAGCCCAAGCTGCTCATGCTCGACGAGCCCTCGATGGGTCTTTCGCCGCTGATGATGCAGAAGATCATGTCCACCATCGTCGAGCTCAAGGCGAGCGGCACGACCATCCTGCTCGTCGAGCAGAACGCCCAGGCCGCCCTGTCGCTGTCCGACCGCGGCTACGTCATGGAGACCGGCCGCATCGTCCTCTCGGGCACCGGCGCCGACCTGCTGCACGACGAGTCCGTCCGCAAGGCCTACCTCGGCGAGGACTGAAATACGTTGAAGGGCCCGGCGGAATCATCCGCCGGGCCCTTCCTCATGTCCGTGCTACTCGGACTTGCCCTCTTCCGCCTTCTTGCGGTCCTGGGCCTCGCCCTCCTCGATGACCGCCTCGGCCACCGCCGCCATCGTCATCCGCCGGTCCATCGAGGTCTTCTGGATCCACCGGAACGCGGCCGGCTCGTTCAGCCCGAACTTCGTCTGCAGCACACCCTTCGCCCGGTCCACCAGCTTCCGGGTCTCCAGCCGCTGGGTGAGATCCCCGATCTCCTTCTCCAGCGCCCGCATCTCGGTGTACCGCGACACCGCCATCTCGATCGCCGGCACCAGGTCCGACTTGGAGAACGGCTTCACGATGTACGCCATCGCCCCGGCGTCACGAGCCCGGTCCACCAGCTCCCGCTGCGAGAACGCGGTCAGCATGAGGACCGGAGCCAGGTGCTTCTCGTGGATCTGCTCGGCGGCGGAGAGCCCGTCCAGGACCGGCATCTTCACATCGAAGATCGCCAGATCCGGCTTCAGCTCCTCCACGAGCCGCACCGCCGTCTCCCCGTCCCCAGCTTCGCCGACGACGGTGTACCCCTCCTCCTCGAGCATCTCCTTCAGATCGAGGCGGATCAGCGCCTCGTCCTCGGCGATCACAATCCGGGTGATCTGGGGCGAATCGGTCTCAAGCGGCTGTGCCTGCTCGTCGGCGGTGCTCACGGGGCTCCTAGTTCCGGCGGGGTACTGCATGCACGAGGGTACCTAGACACGGTATGTTTGAGACACGACGCCGAGGCAATCGCCTTCAAATCGTAGGCCCCGATAGCCCAATTGGCATGAGGCAATGGTCTCAAACACCATACAGTGTGGGTTCGAATCCCACTCGGGGCACTTTTCCTTCGATTTGAAGGAATCCTCTGGCCAGACAATGGTTGGCGATCTTCACCGATTCGAGTGAAGGTTCGACCGTTCGCCAGACTTTCTTGCCGGGTTCGCACACGCTCGGTCGCATGTACGAGCTCTCTGTGCGCGAACGGGCTGTCGACCTCCTGCGCTGCGGCACCGGCACCGCCGAGACCGCCCGCCGACTTGGTGTTCCCGTTGGCACGGTCTCCTGGTGGAAGCACCGCGATCTTGCCAAGCGCGGCGAACTCCCCGGCCGCAAGCGTTCCAACTGCCTGCACTGCTACGGCGACGACCTGAACCGTCCCGCGTACTCATACCTGCTCGGGCTCTACCTGGGCGACGGTCACATCAGCCACCCGAAGCAGCATCGAGTTCCGAGCCTCTTCATAACCTGCGACGACAAGTGGCCCGGCATCATGGATGCCGTCGAGGCGGCGATGCGGCAGGTTCTTCCCACCCTGACCCCTTGCAGGGTGCGGCGGCCCGGCTGCCACAACGTCAAGGTGTACTCGAAGCACCTTCCGTGCTACTTCCCCCAGCACGGCCCCGGTAAGAAGCACGAGCGCACCATAGCCCTGGAGCCCTGGCAGCAGGAGATCGTGGACGCCCACCCCTGGGAATTCCTGCGCGGCCTCATCCACTCGGACGGCACGCGGATCACCAACTGGACGACCAAGACCGTCCGGGGTGAGGTCCGCCGCTACGAGTACCCGCGTTATTTCTTCACCAACACCTCGACCGACATCATCGGCCTCTTCACCGCCACCCTCGACGCCGTCGGCGTCCAGTGGAAGGCCTCGATCCCCCGCCCGACCGGCCAGGTCAACATCTCCATCGCCCGCAAGGACTCCGTCGCCCTGATGGACGCCCACATCGGCCCCAAGCACTGACAGCGCCATGTACGACATGGCCACGCGGCAGCGCGCGCTCGACCTCCACACATCCGGACTGACCTTCAGCCAAGTCAGCCGCGCGACCGGAGTCTCCCGTTTCGCGATCCGCGAGTGGGCATCCGGTGCCGTCCCCAGTCCGCGCATGACCGCCGAATGCCCGATCAGCAACGGCCGCCTCGACCCGTCCCGCCCGCGCGCCGACTACGCCTACCTGCTCGGCCTCTACCTCGGCGACGGCTGCATCAGTGAGGGCCGCCGCAAGGTCTACGCCCTCCGCATCGCCTGCTGCGACTCCTGGCCCGGGCTCATCGACGAGTGCGAGCGCGCCGTCTCCGCCGTCATGCCGCACAACAAGGTGATGCGCGTCCATGCACCCGGCTGCACCAGCGTCGTGAGCACCAGCAAGCACTGGCCCTGCCTCTTACCCCAGCACGGCCCCGGCCCGAAGCACCTACGCCCGATCACGCTCGCGCCCTGGCAGCGGGAGATCGTGGACGCCCACCCCTGGCAGTTCCTGCGCGGCCTCATCCACTCCGACGGCTGCCGCATCACCAACTGGACGACCCGCACGGTCGGCGGCGTCACGAAGCGCTACGAGTACCCACGGTATTTCTTCACCAATACCTCAGCGGACATCATCCGTCTCTTCACTGCCACTCTCGACGCGGTCGGCATCCAGTGGAAGCCGGCCTCGCGGTCGAACGGTGCCACCAACATCTCCATCGCCCGCAAGGAATCCGTGGTCCTCATGGACAGCTACATCGGCCCCAAGCACTGACAGCGACGCAGCTCAGCTCGCCTTGTCGAGGGGCTGCATCTCCACACTGAGCCGCATCCCGAGCGCTTCGGCGAGCCGCTCCAGGACCACGATCGTGGGCATCGTCCCGCCCGCCTCAAAGCGGGCCACCGCCGGCTGTTGCATTCCGGTCGCCGCCGCCAGCTGCGCCTGGGTCATGCCGAGGGCCTCGCGGCGCAGCCGGACTGTCTCGCCGAGCTCGAAGCGGATCCGGGCGGCCTCGTAGGCCGCGCCAGCTCCGGGGCGATTCATGATCTCCTCGCGCATGGCGCGCCAGGATGTGCGCTCGCTCATCTCGCCCACTCCTCGTCTTCGTCAGCGGTGTGCCGCTCGGCCACGCAGCGGTGAAGTGCCCGCCTCGCGCGGTCGACCTCACTGGTCTCTCGCATGCGCGTCTTGCGGAACACGGTCAGCAGAATGATCCTCCTGCCTGACGCGATCCAGTAGGTGATGCGCATGTCCAGTTCGTTCAGATGGAAGCGCAGCTCCCGGAGCTTGCCATCGAGTTGCCTGCTGTGCGGTTCTCCGAGCAGTGGTCCACGGACGGCGAGCAGTTCGACGTAGAACGCGACCGTTTCCTGGTCGTCCTGGCTCAGCGCGCGGATCCAGTCCCGGACCTCCGGTTCGAGCTCCACTTCTCCCCAAGTCATAACACAGATGTTATGAGCGCGCCAGAGTCGCCTCACTCAAAACCGACAGCAAACGGGTGGCATCCCTCCCGACGAGGGATGCCACCCGCGTATGACCGTTCGATCAGCGCTCAGGCGTCCAGGGTCCCCACGTGGTGGACGCGGACGAGGTTGGTGGAGCCGGCGAGGCCGGGCGGGGAGCCGGCCGTGATGACGACGATGTCGCCCTTCTGGCAGCGGCCGAGCGACAGCAGCGCGGCGTCGACCTGTTCGACCATCTGGTCCGTCGTCGGGGCGAACGGGCCGAGGAAGGTCTCGACGCCCCAGGTGAGGGCGAGTTGGCTGCGCACAGCGGGCTCGTAGGTGAAGGCGAGTACCGGAATGGGCGACCGGTAGCGGGTCAGCCGGCGGGCGGTGTCGCCGGACTGGGTGAAGGCGATCAGGTACTTCGCGTGCAGGAAGTCGCCGATCTCGGCGGCCGCGCGGGCGACGGCGCCGCCCTGGGTCCGCGGCTTGCTGCCGGCGGTCAGCGGGGGCAGGCCGGCCGCCAGGATGTCGTTCTCGGCGGCCTCGATGATGCGGCCCATGGTCTTGACCGTCTCGACCGGGTACTTGCCCACCGAGGTCTCCCCGGAGAGCATCACCGCGTCCGACCCGTCCAGCACCGCGTTGGCGACGTCGGAGGCCTCCGCACGCGTCGGCCGGGAGGCGTTGATCATCGAGTCGAGCATCTGGGTCGCCACGATGACCGGCTTGGCGTTGCGCCGGGCCAGTTTGATGGCGCGCTTCTGAACGAGCGGGACCTGTTCGAGGGGCATCTCCACGCCCAGGTCGCCGCGGGCCACCATGATGCCGTCGAAGGCGTCCACGATGGAGTCCAGGTTCTCGACCGCCTGGGGCTTCTCGATCTTGGCGATGACCGGGACGTGCCGCCCTTCCTCGGCCATCACCCGGTGGACGTCCTCGATGTCGCGCCCGCTCCGTACGAAGGAGAGGGCGATCAGGTCGGCTCCGGCGCGCAGCCCCCACCGCAGGTCGGCGACGTCCTTGTCGCTGAGTGCGGGGACGGAGACGGCGACGCCGGGGAGGTTGAGGCCCTTGTGGTCGGAGACGAGCCCGCCTTCGATGACGAGGCACCGCACCCGGGGTCCGTCGACGGCGACGACCTCCAACGTCACCCGTCCGTCGTCGACGAGGATGCGTTCGCCGCGGCTGACGTCGCCGGCGAGTCCGGCGTAGGTGGTGCCGCAGATGTCCTTGTCCCCCACGACGCCCTTGTCGGTGGAGATGGTGAACTCGTCGCCGCGTTCGAGAAGTACCGGTCCGTGGGCGAAGGTGTCGAGCCGGATCTTCGGGCCTTGAAGGTCGACGAGGACGCCGACGCTGCGGCCGGTCTCGTCGGCGGCCTTGCGGACGCGGCGGTAGCGTTCCTCGTGTTCGGCGTGGGTGCCGTGGCTGAGGTTGAATCGGGCGATGTCCATCCCGGCGTCGACCAGGGACTTGATCTGGTCGTACGAGTCGGTGGCGGGCCCGAGGGTGCAGACGATTTTTGCTCGGCGCATACTGCTGAGGGTAGGCATTACCGGCGCGTAACCGCGACGCGGGTCGGGACCGTGGGATGACCTTTGGCGTAAGGCGAGTTGAACAATCTGACACGCCCTCGGACCGGTGTGCGACGGCCGTACTGACACCCCCTCCGGCTCCTCGACCGATACGATTCCGTGAAGCGGTGTTCACCCCTGGTTCACCGTCCCTTCCGTCCGTGCTCCCCGCCCGGCGGGACGCTCGTCACCCCCGGGTGACCACCCGGATGACGGAGCGGACGAGGGGGAGGCGCTCGGCATGAGACGCGCTCTGGGGGTGCTCGCGGCCTTAGTGCTGCTGGGCGGGGTGATCTACGCACTGGTCCCGGACGACGGGCCGGACCCGAAGAAGCTGGTCACGGTCACCGGGCTGATCGGTTCGGAGAAGCGCGCCTTCTTCGAAAGCCCGGATGTGAAAGCCGAGTTGGCCAAGCAGGGTGTGGAGGTGCACGCCGACTCGACCGGCTCGTGGACGATGAGCGAACAGGCGAAGAGCAGCTCTGGCCTGGACTTCGCCTTCCCGGCGAGCACCGCCCCGGCCCGCGAGATCCAGCGCAACTGGGGCCAGCAGGACTCTCCGCTGGTGCCGTTCTACTCGCCGCTGGTGGTGGTGGCGCACGCGCCGGTGGCGAAGATCCTCAAGGACAACAACCTGGCCTCGCAGGACGAGAGTTCGAAGGTCTGGACGTTCAAGATGGACGAGTACGTCAAGGACCTCACGGCGAAGAGCAAGTGGCAGGACCTGGTGGGCACCCAGGGCCACGGCGATCTGACCGGCCCGATCTTCGTCACGACCACCGACCCGGAGAGTTCCTCCTCCGGTGCGCTGTACATCGCCCTGCTGTCGTACATCCTGAACAACCACCAGGTGGTCTCCGACGACGCGGGCGTCGACGCCGCCCGGCAGGTGCTGTACCAGGCGACCGCGATGCAGGGCGGCCAGAAGAGCAGCAGCGACGAGCCGTTCCGGGACTTCCAGGCGGGCGTCGGCAATCCGTTGTTGTTCGGGTACGAGTCCCAGGTCGCCGCGATGACGGCGCAGGGCCAGCCGACCGATGACACGGTGGTGATGTACCCGGACACCACGGTCTACTCCGACCACACCATCATCGCCCGCACCGACAGCGGCCGGAAGCTCGCCGCCCTGCTCCAGGACGACGACGCGCTGCGCACCCTGGAGGCCAGGTTCGGCTTCCGCCCGCAGGCCCGTCCCGGCGCCTTCGCCGAGCTGGTGCAGGGCAAGCAGCCGGTCTTCGCCCAGGACCTGAACGCGGCGCGGGTGAAGCAGTCGCCCGTTCCGTCGCTGGACAACCTGCTCAAGCTGACCGCCGCGGCGAAGGGGAACCCGAAGTGAACGTCCCGATGAGGCGGCCGAGTTGGATCACCGTCGGCCTCGCGGCCGTGCTCGCGACGGCCTCCGCCTGCACCTCCTCCAGCCCCAAGCCCGCCCCAGGTCCCACGGTCAACGGGACCGCCCGGCCCGGGGTGCTGCGCATCCTGGCGGGCAGTGAACTGCAGGACCTGCAGCCGGTCCTGGACGAGGCCGGGAAGGCCACCGGGGTGACGGTGCAGTTCGCCTGGACGGGCACCCTGGACGGCGCGGACGCGGTCTCCTCGGGGCGGGCGGACGGCAAGTACGACGCGGTCTGGTTCCCGTCCAACCAGTACCTGCGCCTGGACCCGGCCGGGAAGTCCAAGGTGCTGTCGGAGACCCCGGTGATGGTCTCCCCGGTGGCCGTCGGGGTGCGCTCCTCGGTGCTGAACGACCTGGGCTGGGGTGACGGTTCGAAGGTCACCTGGGCGCAGATCGGCGACGCGGCGTCGGCCGGGAAGCTGTCGTACGGGATGTCCGACCCGTCGCGTTCCAACTCCGGTTTCTCCACCCTGGTCGCGGTGGCGGCGGCCTTCTCCGGCGCGGGCGCCGCGCTCACCGAGGAGGACGTGCAGAAGGCGACCCCGCAGCTGAAGCAGTTCTTCAAGGGCCAGAAGCTGACCTCCGGCTCCTCCGGCTGGCTGGCGCAGGCCTACACCAAGGCCGAGCCCGGCAAGGTGGGCGCCCTGGTCAACTACGAGTCGGTGCTGCTGTCGCTGAACAAGACCCTGCCGCCCGAGCAGCAGCTCACCGTGGTGCGTCCGCAGGACGGCGTGATCTCGGCGGACTACCCGCTGTCGCTGCTGTCCTCGGCCGCGCCGAGCGAGCGCGAGTCCTTCCAGAAGCTGACCTCCTACCTGCTGAAGCCGGAGGTGCAGCAACGGATCTCCGAGGTGACGCTGCGCCGCCCGGTGACGGCGGGCACCGCCCCGGCCGCCGGGCTGCCCACCGACCGCCGCCGCGAGCTGCCGTTCCCGGGCACCCGGACGGTGGCGGACGGGCTGCTGGCCTCGTACCAGAACGAGCTGCGCCGCCCGTCGCGGACGGTGTACGTGCTGGACACCTCGGGCTCGATGGAGGGCTCCCGGCTGACCTCGCTGAAGGCGGCGCTGAGCCGGCTGACCGGCACGGACGACACCCGCGGGGTGCGCCGTTTCCGGGACCGCGAGGAGGTGACGCTGATCTCCTTCGCCTCCCAGGTGAAGTGGACGAAGACGCACGCCGTCCCGGCCTCCGGCGCCCAGCCGGGCCCGGAGGCGGAGCTGGCGTCGATCAACGCGGACGTGCAGTCGCTGTCGGCCTCGGGCGGGACGGCGCTGTACGACTCGCTGGAGCAGGCGTACGCGGTGATCGAGCGTCAGCAGAAGGCGGCGAACGACGACCGGTTCACCTCGATCGTGCTGATGACCGACGGGGAGAGCAACGAGGGCGCCACGGACGGCGACTTCAAGCGCTTCCACGACGGGCTGCCGGCCGCCGAGAAGTCGATCCCGGTGTTCCCGATCAAGTTCGGCGAGGCGGCGGTCAGTCAGCTGCAGGGGGTCGCGGACATCAGCGGCGGCAAGCTGTTCGACGGCGGCGGCTCGCTGGACGGGGTGTTCGAGGAGATCCGTGGCTACCAGTGACGGGTTCGGCCGGCAGGCCCTGCGGTACCTGGAGTCGGCCCGGAACCTGGTCGGCTGCGCGGGCGGCGCCGTCGGCCTGGGGCTGCACTTCGCCGGGCTAGGCGGGGCCTGGTGGCCCGGGGTGGTGGCCGGGCTGTACGGGGTCGGCGCGCTGCTGACCCCGGGCCCGCCCGAGCAGCCCGACCCGCCCGGCCCTCCGGATCCACCCGACCCGCCCGAGCCGCCGGGGCCGACCTGCCCGCCGGTTCCGGGCGAGGCGCACGGGGTGCCGCCGAAGCCCCGGGTACCGCCGAAGCCGACGGGACAGCTGCGGGTGCCCACGCCCGTACCGGACCCGAAGTCCCCGGAGCCCTCGGAGCCCGATCCGGAGCTGGAGGCGCTCGCCGTCTACCTGGGCACCGTTCCGCTGCCCGCCTCCGCCGGGGTCGACGCCCTGCTGGCGGCGTTGCGCGAGGCGGGCCCCGGGCCGGTGGCGGACCGGATCGTCCGGCACCGCCTGCCGGTCGCGGTGGACGGGTACCTGCGGGCGCGGACCTGGCTGCCCTGGGCGGGCCCGGACGCGCCGGACCCGGCGGCGGAGCTCGGCCGCGAGGTGAAGCAGCTCTCCGCCGACCTCGGCTGACTCGGGGTCCGGTTGGCCGGAACCCGGCGAACCGGACCCCGGGTGGCCCGATTTCGGCCGTCCCGACCCCATACCGCCCCCTTCTCCGCCCACCACGGTCACGAACGAGTCGCCAAGATCTCACCTGTTGGAAAGGTCGAGGGGCTACCCATCCGCCCGGCCGCACGGCACACTTCTACGCGCGTCCTTCTACGCGCGTCATCGCGTTCGCGCACGCGCCACGCACCTCGTACGTAAACAAGTTGACGGCCCATCCGCCGTCGTCCCCACTCGGGAGAGTCGTCCATGTCCCTGAACCGCCGTGACTTCGTCACCCGGTCCGCAGCCACCGCCGCCGGCGCCGCCCTGGCCGGCGGAGCCGTCGTCGCCGCCGCCCCCGCCGCCGCGGCCGCCGAGCCGGGCACGGCGGCCGCCAAGGGCGACAAGCGCCAGCCCCGCCGCCAGGCCTTCACCGTGATGGGCACCACCGACCTGCACGGCCGGGTGCTCAACTGGGACTACTTCACCGACGCGGAGTACGTCGACAAGGCCCACAACGCGGTCGGCCTCGCCAAGATCTCCACCCTGGCCAACCAGGTCCGCGAGGAGAAGGGCTGGGACCGCTGCCTGCTGATCGACTCGGGTGACATCATCCAGGGCACCCAGCTGACCTACTACTACGCCCGGATCGAGCCGATCGCCACCGACGGCAACAACGTGCCGGACCACCCGATGGCCGTCGCCATGAACCTCATGGGCTACGACGCCGCCGCGCTCGGCAACCACGAGTTCAACTACGGCATCCCGACCGTGAAGGCCTTCGAGGACCAGCTGGAGTTCCCGCTGCTGGGCGCCAACGCGCTGCACGCGAAGAACGAGAAGCCGGCCTTCAAGCCGTACGTGATCAAGGAGGTGTGGCTGGACGAGGACACCCCGCTGAAGGTCGGCATCCTCGGCCTGACCAACCCGGGCATCGCGATCTGGGACAAGGCCAACGTCAGCGGCAAGATGGTCTTCCCGGGCATCGTGGAGACCGCCGCCAAGTACGTGCCCCGGATGAAGGCGGCCGGCGCGGACGTCATCGTGGTCTCCGCCCACTCCGGCATCGACGAGCCGACCACCTACGGCGACCAGCTGCCCTGGCCCGAGGACGCCTCCGGCGAGATGGCCGAGACGGTCGCGGACATCGACGCGGTGCTGGTGGGCCACACCCACAAGGAGGTCGCGCAGCGCCTCATCGTCAACAAGAAGACCGGCAAGACGGTCGTGCTCTCCGAGCCGCTGTGCTGGGGCCAGCGCCTGAGCTGCTTCGACTTCGAGGTCGAGTTCGTCGACGGCCGCTGGAAGGTCGCCTCGGTCTCCTCCCGGGTGCTGAACTCCAACACCGTGCCGGAGAACCCGGAGATCTCGGACGCGATCCTCGGGCAGCACAAGAAGGTCGTGGAGTACGTCAACCAGAACATCGGCACCAGCAAGATCGAGCTGTCGATCGCCGAGGCCCGGTTCAAGGCCACCCCGATCATCGACCTGATCGGCAAGGTCCAGGCGGACGCCGTCAAGGCCGCGTTGGCGGGCGGGCAGTACGCCAACCTCCCGGTCCTGGCCCAGGCCGCCCCCTTCAACCGCACCGCGCTGATCCCGTCCGGCCAGGTCAAGCTGCGCGACGCCGCGGGCCTGTACATCTACGAGAACACCCTGGAGGCCCGCATCCTGACGGGTGCCCAGCTCAAGGACTACCTGGAGTTCTCGGCGAAGTTCTACTACCAGCTCGCCCCGGGCGCCCCGGTCGACAAGGACGCCATGACCGGCGCCGAGACCACCCCGGACTACAACTACGACTCGATCTACGGCCTGAGCTACGACATCGACATCGCCCAGCCCAAGGGCCAGCGGATCGTCAACCTCAGCTACCAGGGCAAGCCGATCGACCCGGCGGCCCAGTTCGTGCTCGCCGTCAACAACTACCGCGCCAACGGCGGCGGCAACTTCCCGCACGTCGCCAACGCCAAGGCGATCTGGGCGAACTCCGACGAGATCCGCAACACGATGATCGCCTGGGTCAAGGCCAAGGGCGTCATCGACCCCGCCGACTTCTTCACCAACTCCTGGCGCCTGGTCCGCGCCGGCCAGCCGGTGTTCTAGTCGTACCCCACCGAGGCGGGGGGGGGGGGGCGCCCCCCCCCCCCCCGGGGGCGCGCCGCCCGGCCGCGGGGGGGGGCCGGCGGGGGGGCGGCCGCAACACCGCCGCCGGCGCGACGAACCGCGGGACCA
>NZ_JBICZB010000082.1:0-2829 GCF_043201815.1 Kitasatospora sp. NPDC048296 | reverse complement strand
CCCGGCGCCGCCGCCCCCCCCCCGCCGGTTTTTAGCCCCCCCCCCCCCCCCCCCCCCCCCCCCCCCCCCCCCCCCCCCCCCCCCCTCGCCGTTCCGCAGCGGTGAGATCATGGTCCACGTGGCCGACTTGAACCACCAGGTCCTCTCGTACGCTCGAACTCTGTCCCCACCGTCGGGGTGGAAGGTCGAGGTTTCGGGCGATGCGATCGTCATCACGGCAACCCCTTGCGTGCTCCACCAGCACGACCTGCTGATCGTCCGCAAGCAGCTCGACGCACACTGCCCGGCCGATCTGATGCCGAGCGAGAACACCGACCTCGCCTCGACGAACGTCGGGAAGCTGCGCAACCCTGACCTCACTTACATCCCCCTCTCGGCGATCGAGTCGGGTGGCAACGAGGTCCCGGCCGAACAGGCCGCCATCGCGGTGGAGATCGTCTCGCCGTCGAACCCGGAGAACGACCTGGTCGGCAAGGTCCGCAACTACCCGCTGATGGACATCCCGCTGCACCTCCTGATCGACCCTCGCGAGGGCGACATCACCCTCTACTCCGAGCCCTCCGCCAGCGGCTACCACCAGCAGTGGAACGGCAAGTTCGGCGACCGCGTGCCGATCCCGGCCCCGTTCGACTTCGAGCTCGCCACCGACGACCTCGTCCGCTACCCCGCCTGACCCGCTTTCTCGGCAAGACGATCGGACATCCAGCGAAGACTTGAGGATATTCATCCGCTCACCCGGCCTCCCTATCGTTGATCACGTCGAGAACGGCCTCGCTCGGGGCCGGTGTTGATCCGAGAGGGAGAGTTCGATGCGTGCGATCGTGCAGCGGGAGTTCGGCGGCCCGGAGGTCATGGAGCTGGTCGAAGTGGAGCGGCCGAAGCCGTTGAGCGGCGAGGTGCTGGTGCGGGTGAAGGCCGCCGGGGTGAACCCGGTGGACGTCGCGGTGCGGGCGGGGGCGCTCCCGCTGCTGGGCGAGCCGCCGTTCACGGTGGGCTGGGACATCTCCGGGGTGGTCGAGGAGGCCGGGCCGGGCGCCCGCTACCGGGTCGGCGAGGAGGTCTACGGGATGCCGTTCTTCCCGCGCTCCGCCGGCGGGTACGCCGAGTACGTGGCCGCGCCCTCCCGTCAACTGGCCCGCAAGCCCGCTTCCCTGGACCACACCCAGACCGCCGCGCTGCCGCTGGCCGCGCTGACCGCCTGGCAGGGCCTGGTGGACCTGGCGAAGGTCGGCGAGGGCGACCGGGTGCTGATCCACCGGGCGGCCGGCGGCGTCGGCCACTTCGCCGTCCAGATCGCCAAGGCCCGCGGCGCATACGTGATCGCTCTCGCGAGCGAGCCCAAGCACGCCTACCTGAAGGAAATCGGCGCCGACGAGGTGATCGACTACCGCACCACCGACTACACCGAGGCGGTCGAGGACGTCGACATCGTCTTCGACTCCTCCTCCGAGGGCACCCGCGCCCTGGAGGTGCTCAAGCCGGGCGGGACTCTCGTCAGCATCATGGAGCACTGGAACCGGGAGCTCGCCGCCGCGATCGAGGCCGCCGGACGGCGCTTCGCGGGCGTCTCCGTCGAGCCCGACTACGCCTCGCTGGAGGCGATCGCCGCCCTGGTGGACGAGGGCCTGATCCGCCCGCACGTCGCCGCGGCCCTCCCGCTCGCCGAGGCCGGCCGGGCGCATGAGCTGGTCGGCTCCGGTACCGTCCAGGGCAAGGTCGTCCTCACCGTCGACTGAACTCCCACACGCGGCGAGAGGGGCGGGCGTTGGACATCCTGACCGAGGCACTGGGTTCGATGCGCACGGCGCACCCCGCGTCCGTGCGCACCGACGGCCGGGCGCCCTGGGCCCTGCGTCTGCCCCCGGTGGTCGGGGCCGGTTTCCACGTGGTGCTGTACGGCACCTGCTGGCTGGTCCCGGTGGACCCGGCCGTCGGCGGCGAGCCCGTCCCGCTCAGCCCGGGAGACGTGGTGTTCCTGCGGGACGGCCGGGGCCATGTGCTGGCCGACCACCCGGACACCCCGCCGGTGGACGCCAAGGCCTGCCGGGTCGAGAGCGGTTCGCCGATCGGCACCCTGTCGCTGGGCGGCGACGGCGCCCGCACCAGCCTGCTGTGCGGCAGCTACCACCTGGACCAGGGCCGCCCGCACCCGATGGTCCGCCAGCTCCCGGAACTGATCCACCTGCCCACCCGGCACGGCCGCCATCCCGAACTGGCCGCTGCCGTCCAGCTGTTGGGCGCCGAGCTGGAGAACCCGCGGATCGGCTCGACCGGGATCGTCCCGGCGCTGATCGACGCGCTGCTGCTGTACATCCTGCGGGCCTGGTTCGAGGACCAGCCCGCCACGACCGCCGCCGGCTGGGCGGCGGCGCTGCGGGACACCGCCGTCGCGCCCGCTCTGACGGCGATCCACGAGGCCCCGGCGACCCCGTGGACGGTGGAGTCCCTGGCGGACCGGGCGGGCCTGTCCCGGGCCGCCTTCGCCCGGCGGTTCACCTCGATGGTGGGCGAGCCGCCGATGGCGTACCTGACGCGCTGGCGGATGACCACCGCCGCCCGGCTGCTGCGCGAGTCGGAGGCGCCGCTGACGTCGGTGGCGGCGCAGACCGGGTACGGCTCGGAGTACGCCTTCGCGAAGGCCTTCAAGCGGGAGTTCGGCCAGGCCCCCGGCGGCTACCGCCGGGAGGCCCGCGCCGCGTAGCGCACCCGTCTCAGGACCGGACCCGGTCTAGAACCAACGCCGTGTAGATAGAGCCTTGGGCGGTTGCGTCAAGTCGCCTGAAATGGGACGGAGCTCCTGCTAGAACCGTGTCGGCCAAGATCACTGTT